>JAYTCN010000509.1:0-14571 GCA_043736475.1 Paracoccaceae bacterium | reverse complement strand
AGCGAGGAAAGTTTCAAGCCGCTCAACCATATCCGCCAGGGCCAGGCGCGGTTCGAGGTGATCGACTCGATGCTGTCGGAATATGCGGTGCTGGGGTTCGAATACGGCTATTCGCTGGCCGAGCCGAACACCCTGACCATCTGGGAGGCGCAGTTCGGCGATTTCGTCAACGGCGCCCAGATCATGATCGACCAGTTCATCTCGTCGGGCGAGAAGAAATGGCTGCGCATGTCGGGGCTGACGCTGCTGTTGCCGCATGGCTACGAAGGCCAGGGGCCGGAGCATTCATCGGCCAAGCTGGAGCGGTTCCTGCAAATGTGCGCCGAGGACAATTGGATCGTCGCCAATTGCACGACGCCGGCGAATTATTTCCATATCCTGCGGCGGCAGATTCATCGCACGTTCCGTAAACCCTTGGTGCTGATGACACCGAAATCGCTGTTGCGGCACAAGATGGCGGTGTCGAAGATGTCGGAGCTGGCGACGGGTTCCAGCTTCCACCGGGTGCTGTGGGACGATGCCCAAACCGGCAATTCCGGGCTGAAGCTGCGGGCGGATGACAGGATCAAGCGGGTGGTGATCTGTTCGGGCAAGGTGTACTTCGACCTGCTGGCCGAACGCGATGCCCGCGGGCTGGAGCAGGTCTACCTGCTGCGGCTGGAGCAATTCTATCCGTTCCCGGCCCAGTCGCTGACCACCGAATTGAAGCGGTTTCCGCAGGCCGACATCGTCTGGTGCCAGGAAGAGCCGAAAAACCAGGGCGCCTGGACGTTTGTCGAACCCAATATCGAATGGGTTCTGGACCGGATCGGGGCCAAATCAAAACGTCCGCGTTACATCGGGCGGCACGCCGCCGCCTCGCCCGCCACCGGACTGGCGAAATTGCACACGAGCCAGCAGGACACGCTGGTTTCAGAAGCGCTGACTTTGTGAAGGATTGCTTGATATGACCGATGTTCGGGTGCCCGCTCTGGGCGAAAGCGTGACCGAAGCGACGATTGCGACCTGGTTCAAAAAGGTCGGCGACGCGGTGGCGGTCGACGAGATGCTGTGCGAGCTGGAAACCGACAAGGTGACGGTCGAGGTTCCGGCGCCGGTAGCCGGGGTATTGAGCGAGATCGCGGCCAAGGAAGGGTCCACGGTTGGTGTGAGCGCACTCTTGGCGGTGATTACAGCGGGGGTTGCGAAGGCGGTTTCGGGACCCGGTGTGGCCGGACCGGAGCCAGTGGCGTTGCGGACGAAGGATGTCGAGAATGCGCCGTCGGCGAATAAGGCGATGGCAGAAACAGGTGTTTTCCCCGATCAGGTGACCGGCAGCGGGCGCGATGGACGGATTATGAAGGAAGACGTGCATCGGCCCGTTGCGCCCGTCGCCCCCGCCTCTATTGCCGAAATTCCCGCCACACCCCGCGCCCCGATGCCGGTCGAAGATGCCAACCGCGAGGAACGGGTCAAGATGACCCGGCTGCGCCAGACCATCGCCCGCCGTCTGAAAGAGGCGCAGAACACCGCCGCCATGCTGACCACCTATAACGAGGTCGACATGAGCGCGATCATGGCCCTGCGCACCGAATACAAGGACCAGTTCGAGAGAAAACACGGGGTCAAGCTTGGCTTCATGTCGTTCTTCACCAAGGCCTGCTGCCATGCCCTGCGTGAGGTGCCCGACGTCAATGCCGAGATCGACGGCACCGATCTGGTTTACAAGAACTACGTCCACATGGGCGTCGCCGTCGGCACTCCGACCGGTTTGGTCGTGCCGGTGGTCCGCGATGCCCATGCCATGAGTTTTGCCGGGATCGAGAAGAAGATCAACGAACTGGGGGCGAAAGCCCGCGACGGCAAGCTGTCGATGGCCGAGATGCAGGGCGGATCGTTCACCATCTCGAACGGCGGGGTTTATGGCTCGCTGATGTCGTCGCCGATATTGAACCCGCCGCAGTCGGGGATTTTGGGGATGCACAAGATCCAGGACCGGGCGGTTGTGGTGGGTGGGGCAATTGTCATCCGGCCGATGATGTATTTGGCCCTGTCCTATGACCACCGGGTGGTTGACGGCAAAGGCGCGGTGACGTTTCTGGTGCGGGTGAAAGAGGCGCTGGAAGACCCGCGGCGATTGCTGATGGATTTGTGACGGAGGAACAGATGAACGGAATCTGGATTTACCTGATCGTCGATGACGCCAAGGCGGCGATGGAATATTACCGCAAGGCTTTTGCCGCCGAAGTGGGGGAACCGGCTTTGGGCGAGGACTCGGGTCGCGTCTTGAACGTACAGATGCAATGCTTTGGCACCACCCTGATGCTGATGGACGAATTCCCGGAATATTCGGATTACGGCAAAGGGCCGAAAACCATCGGCCACACCACCTTCACCGGCCATGTCCAGCTTGACACGCCCGCCGAGGTCGATCACTGGATCGGACTTTCGCTGGCGAATGGGGCCACGTCGACAATGAAAGCGGAAGTCACTTTCTGGGGCGATTATTACGGCCAGGTGCGCGATCCGTTCGGGCATGACTGGTCGTTCGGGGCGACACCGAAGAAACATTGAGGAGCGGCAAGTGGCGGACTATGACGTCATCATCATCGGCGGCGGGCCGGGCGGTTATGTCTGCGCCATCCGCTGCGCCCAACTGGGGCTTAAAACCGCCGTAGTCGAAGGGCGCGAGACTTTGGGCGGCACCTGCCTGAACGTCGGCTGCATCCCGTCGAAGGCCCTGCTGCACGCAACCGAAATGCTGCACGAGGCGCAGGCGAATTTCGCCGCCATGGGTCTGATCGGTGATGCGCCAAAAGTCGATTGGGCGGCGATGCAGGCCTACAAACAAAAGGTGGTAGACGGCAACACGACGGGCATCGCCTTTTTGTTCAAGAAGAACAAGGTCGAGCACCTGAAGGGTTGGGGCAGGATCATTGCTGCCGGGCAGGTGCAAGTTGGCGAGACCGTGCATGCGGCGAAGAATATCGTCATCGCCACCGGCTCGGAACCGTCGCCGCTGAAAGGTGTCGAAGTCGATGAAAAGGTCATCGTCACCTCCACCGGAGCGCTCGCAGCGAGCAAAATCCCGGCGCGCTTGCTGGTGATCGGCGCCGGGGTGATCGGGTTGGAACTCGGCTCGGTCTATGCGCGGCTGGGGTCGCAGGTGACGGTGGTCGAATACCTCGACCAGATCACCCCCGGCATGGACCTTGAAATCTGCAAGACCTTGCAGCGCATTCTGACCAAGCAGGGTCTGAAGTTTGTGCTGGGCGCGGCGGTGCAGGCGGCGAGTGTGAAAAAGGGCGTGGCAACCGTGCAGTGGAAACTGCGCAAGGATGACAGCGCCGGGTCGGCGGAAGCCGATATGGTTCTGGTCTCTACCGGACGCCGACCGTTTGTCGACGGTCTGGGGTTGGACCAAATCGGCGTGAAAATGACGCCACGCGGCCAGGTGGAGCAAGATGCACAGGGTCGCACCAACGTGCCAGGCATCTGGGTGGTCGGTGATGCCACCAGCGGCCCCATGCTGGCCCACAAGGCCGAGGATGAAGGCATCGCGGTGGCCGAGAGCATCGCTGGACAGGCGGGCCACGTGAACTATGGCGTCATTCCGGGGGTGATCTATACTGCGCCGGAAGTTGCCTCGGTCGGCGAGACCGAGGAGACGCTGAAAGCCGCGGGCCGGGCCTACAAGACCGGCAAGTTTCCGTTCATGGGCAACGCGCGGGCCAAGGCGCATTTCGCCGGCGATGGTTTTGTCAAGCTGCTCGCCGATGCCGGGTCAGACCGGATACTCGGCTGCCATATCATCGGTCCCGCCGCTGGCGACTTGATCCACGAAGTTTGCGTGGCGATGGAATTCGGCGCTTCAGCCGAGGATCTGGCCCGCACCACCCATGCCCATCCGACCTTCAGCGAGGCGGTGCGCGAGGCGGCTTTGGCGTGCGGGACCGGGGCAATCCACGCCTGAGGGACGCCGCTACCCAATCACCTTCGTCCCCAGCCCGTGGCCTTCGTTGACCGCGGGTTTGCCCTTGGCGGCGCGCAGCTCCTCGACCGGGCGCACCTCCACCCGGGCGGCACCTTGCCAGTCGCGGGTCTTCACCTTCGGCGCCTGCATCCGCTCGCGCGCCGCCGGAATGGATGCAGCATACTGCGGCAGCCATTGCGCCTGGGCGACCAGCATCTCGTCGACCATCTGCCAGACCTCGTCGGGGGTGCAGATCGCGCCGACCAGCGGGTCGTGCAGGACGGCGAGTTTCAGGAGGTCGACATCGCCGGTCATCGCCGCATGCACCGACATGCGCTGGACGTTGATCGAGGCCATGCAGGTGGCGGCGCAGGCTTCGGGCAGGGTGATGCCTTCGACCATGTTGATGCCGAAGCGGTCGACAAAACCGGGGCTTTCGATGATGCAGTCGGCGGGCAGGTTGGTGATCGTGCCGTTATTGCGGACATTGAAATGCCCGCGATAGGTGCGGCCGGTTTCCAGCGCTTCGATGATATGGCTGGCGTGTTCGTCGGTGCGGTTATAGCCGGACAGCGACTTCCCGGCATCCTCCAGAAATTTCGGAAAGTCCTCTTCAAACCAGTTCCGGTTTTCGGTCGAATAGCGCAGATAGCCGCCGGTCTCGCCGTGGATCCAGTCGTCCATGCTGATCCAGTCCTGGATCTGGTCCGGGCGCTTGCGATACCACGGCAGGTATTCCGACAGATGGCCGTTGCTCTCGGTCGAGTAGTAGCCAAACCGTTTCAGCACATCGATCCGCACCTTTTCCTGGCGCGAGAACACCGGATGGGCCTCGAAGGCGGCAACCAGTTCATCCTTGCCGATCTTGCGGCCCTGGTGGCGGATGTCGGTATACCAGGTCTGGTGGTTGATGCCCGAACAGATGATGTCGATCTCGGTGTGATCCTGCACCCCCAAAGCCTTGGCGATCTGCCGCCAGCCGTTCTGCACCCCGTGGCAGAGCCCGACGACATTTATCCCGCCGTGGTCGAGCGCCGCCCAGGTATTCATCACCATCGGGTTGGCGTAGTTGAGCAGCAGGGCGCCCGGTTCGGCGACCTCGCGGATGTCTTTGCAAAAGTCGAGCAAGACCGGAATGTTGCGCTGGCCGTAGAGGATGCCGCCGGCGCAGATGGTGTCGCCGACGCATTGGTCGACGCCGTATTTGAGCGGAATCCGGATGTCGTCGGCGAAGGCTTCCAGACCGCCCACCCGCACCACGCTCATCACATAGCGCGCCCCGGTCAAGGCCTCGCGCCGGTCGGTGGTGGCGGTCACTTTGGCGGGCAGGTTGTTGACCGTGACGATGCGGCGGATGATCTGGGCGATCATGTCGAGGTTATGGGCGCTGATGTCGGTCAGGGCGAATTCGACCCCGGCAAATTCGGGAACTTTCAAGAGGTCACTGACCAGTTTCTTGGTGAAGCCGACCGAACCGGCGCCGATGATGGTGATCTTGAAGCTCATGCGAAGGCTCCTTGCTTGAAGGTTTCGAGAAACTCGCGGTGGCCAAGCGCCTTGGACGCGGCGAGGCGATATTCTTTGGTCAGCGAATCCACGTTCTTGCGGCCCAGTGCCCGCAGCGGCGAATTGCGCGCCATTTCGGCCTTTGCCGTTTCGCGGCTGAGCAGGCCCAGCCCGTCCAGTACCGGATAGTGCAGAGTGGTTTCCACATGCGGGAAATGGCCGGGAAAGGGGCGAAAATCGGCGGCAGACGGCATTTTTTTGGCCCAGTGCGCCAGTCTGGCGCGGGTATTCTTGGCGATAAACTGGCCTTTCACATCGCGCCAGAACGGCGAATCGTCGCGCTCGCTGACGTAGTGCAGGCTGATGAAATCGCGAAAATCGTCAACCTGGCGGGCCACGGCGGCGTTGTAGTCGGCGCGGTCCTGAATGGTCATTTTTGCCGGGTGTTTCAGGTGGAACTGACTGAAAATCATCAGCTGCACGATGGTGCCGTGGATCGATGTTGCCTCCAGCGGCTCGAGAAAACTCGACGCCAGGCCCAAAGCCAGACAATTGCCGATCCACGGCTTGTCCAGCCTGCCGGCGTCGATCTTGATGTCGTTGCGCGGTTCGATCTTGTGGCCCAGCACGCCCTCAATTTCAGCCTTGGCCTGATCGGGGCTGATATGTCGGTCGGAGTAGACATACCCGCAACCAATGCGCCCTTGCGTCGGAATGCTCCACAGCCAGCCGCTGGTTTGCGCCCAGGCCAGGGTGCAGGGCGGAATTTCGGCGCCCGGCCTGTGGTCGAGCCAGAACGGCATCGCCCGGTTGACCGGCAGGACGTCGGCATAGGACACCCATTTCGCCCCCATCTCGGCGGCGATCAGCTTGCGGCGAAAGCCGGTGCAGTCGACGAAAAAGTCGGCCTTCAACGGCGCGCCCTCATCGAGGATCAAGGTTTCGATATGCCCGTTGGTGCCCCTGTTCGCACCCACAACCTGCGCATCAATTATCCCGATTCCCGCCGATTTCTTGCGCAGGTATTTGCCGACCAGCGCCTGATCGAAATGATAGGCGTGATGAAACGGCCCCATCGGCACGATCTTGCCGTCGGTCTTGCGCGCGAAGGCGCTCTTGTCTCGTTTCAGCAAATGGCCGAACAAATGGTGGTCAGCCACCGGCTTGCCGGACGATACCGCATAGATATCCAGGTAAGAACCGGCCCCCTTCGGCTGCTCGCTCACCCTGTGCGGGTCGTCAATCGGGCCGTCGTAGCTATGGCCGAACCGTCGCCAATCGCGGTGGCGGATGCCGAGCTTGATGGTCGCCTCGGTCTCACGGAAAAATTCCATCTCGTCGAAGCCGAAATATTTCAGCATCTGCCGGAACACCGCCGTGGTGCCCTCGCCGACGCCGATGGTGGGGATTTTCGACGATTCGACCATGGTGAACCGGGCGGGCAGTTTTGCCCGCCGCGCCGAATCCTGCAGCATCAAGGCCGCCAGCCAGCCTGCCGTGCCGCCGCCGACGATGACGAAATGGGCGGGCTCGATCATTTATTCGGCGGCGGTCTTCAGCGAACCGCGCGCCCATTCCGGCAGCCAGTGCCCGTGCCGGGCCAGCAACTGGTCGGTCATGTCCCAGATCTGCTGCAGGTCCAGCTCGGCCGCCGTGTGCGGGTCGAGCATGGCGGCGTGGTAGATATGTTCGCGGTTCTCGGTCATCAGGGCGGCAACGGTCAGTTCCTGCACGTTGATATTGGTGCGGATCAGCGCCGTCAGTTGCGGCGGCAGGGTGCCAACATAGGTTGGCTGCACGCCACGGTCATCGACCAGACAGGGCACTTCGGCGGCGCAGTTGGCAGGCAGCGAGGTGATCATCCCGTTGTTGCGGACGTTGCCGTAGATCACCGACGGCTCTCCCGTCCACACCGAATTGGCGATGGCCGAGGCGTATTCGTGGCTGGGCTCGACGATGATCGTGTTGGCCTCGCGGTATTCATGGGCCTGCTTGTCCCAACGGGCGATCTGTTCGATGCAGCGCTTGGGGTATTCGTCGAGCGGCACGCCGAAATTGCGGATCAGGTCCTGGCGGCCGTCTTTGATGAAATAGGGCGTGTATTCGGCGAAATGCTCGCTCGACTCGGTCACGAAATAGCCCAGCCGCATCAGCATTTCGTAGCGAACCTTGTTCGGACAGCGCGGGTTCCACGAACTGGGTTTGGGGAACCGGCCCTCGACGTAACCCTGTTTCAGCGCCGGGTAGAGGTCGGTATAGGTGCCGTCTTTCTGGCGATGCTCGAATTGCAGATAGAATGCCATGTGGTTGATGCCGGCGGCGCGATAGCGGATGTCGGAGATCGGAATGTCGAGGTCGCGCGCCAGTTCCTCCGCCGTTCCCTGCACCGAATGGCAGAGGCCGACCTGTTTGATTTGCGGATATTTCTCGGCAATCGCCCAGGTGTTGATCGCCATCGGGTTGACATATTGCAGCAAGATCGCGCCGGGGCAGACCTGCGTCATGTCCTCGCAGATGCTCCACAAATGCGGTACGGTGCGGATGCCGCGCATGATGCCGCCGATACCAAGCGTGTCGGCAATCGTCTGGCGCAGGCCGAATTTCTTCGGCACTTCAAAATCGGAAATCGTGCAGGGGTCATAGCCGCCGATCTGGAAACAGACGACGACGAAATCGGCACCAGCCAGCGCCTCGCGCTGATTGGTAAAAGTCTCGAGCTTGGCCTTGACGTTCAGGGTGGAAATCAGTTTTCCGACGACAATCGCCGATTCTTCCAGCCGTTTCGGGTTGATGTCCATCAAGGCGATCGTGGCACCGGAAAGTGCGGGGCGTTGCAGCATGTCGCCGGCGATATTCTTGCTGAACACCGTCGAGCCGGCGCCGATGAAAGTGATTTTTGGGTTGGCCATGGTTGTTCCTTTCGTCTCAGGCCGCGATTTCAAACGCGGCCCGCAGCAGTTTGCGGGTGTATTCGGTTTGCGGGTTGTTCATCACATCGGTGACCAGGCCCTGTTCGACGATCTTGCCGTTCTGCATCACCATCACCCGGTGGCACATGGCGCGCACGACTTTGAGATCGTGGCTGATGAACAGGTAGGACAGGCCGCGGTCGCGTTGCAATTTGCGCAGAAGTTCGATGATCTGGGCCTGGATTGACAGGTCGAGCGCCGAGGTTGGTTCATCAAGCAGGATGAATTCCGGCTCCAGCGCAATGGCGCGCGCGATGGCGATACGCTGGCGCTGTCCGCCGGAAAATTCGTGCGGAAAACGCGACAGGATATTTTCGGGCATGCCCGCGTCAGCCAGGGCCTGCTTGACCCGGGCGATCCGGTCTTTCGACCCCGAGCCGATGCCGTTGACGATCAGCCCTTCCTCGATCAGCTGGCGCACCGACATGCGCGGGTTGAGCGATGAGAACGGGTCCTGGAACACAATCTGCATCCGCTTGCGATAGGGCTGCATTTCCTTGCGGGTCTTGGTCTCGATCCGGTCGCCGTCGAAGGTGACGGCGCCGCCGTCGATGGAACTCAGCCGCATCAGCGCCATGCCGAACGTGGTCTTGCCCGAACCGCTTTCGCCAACGATGCCCAGCGTTTCATAGCGCTGCAGCCGGATGTCCAGGCTGTCAACCGCCACCAGTTCCTGGGTGTGGGTGCTGAACATACCGCCGGTCTTAAGGGTGAAAACCTTGCGCACTGCCTTGCCGTCGAGAATGGTTTTGGTGTTTTCCGGCAGCGGGTCGGCCGAACCTTTGGGTTCTGATCCCAGCAGGCGCTGGGTATAGGGGTGTTCGGGCCGGGCAAACAACGTGGCTGCGTCGGCATGTTCGCGCACCCGGCCGTTCTGCATGACATAAACATAGTCGGCGAACTGTCGCACCACCGTAAGGTCGTGGGTGATCAGGATCACCGACATGCCCAATCGCGCCTTCAGCTCGGCAATCAAATTCAGAATCTGCGCCTGCACGGTGACATCCAGCGCCGTTGTCGGCTCATCGGCGATCAGAATATCAGGGCGGTTGGCCAGGGCCATGGCGATCATCACCCGCTGGCGCTGACCGCCGGAAAGCTGGTGCGGATACTGGTTCAGCCGCGCCGCCGGGTTGGGGATATGCACCTCTTCGAGCAGCTCCAGGGCACGCGCCATCGCTTCCTTGCGCGAGACCCGGTTGTGAATCCGGATCATCTCGACAATCTGGCTGCCGATCCGGTAGACCGGGTTCAGCGACGACATCGGCTCCTGAAAGATCATCGCGATTTTTTGCCCGCGCAGCTTGCGCATCTCGTTGTCGGACAATTTGGCCAAGTCCTGCTCGCCCAGCTTGATCATGGTGTCTTTGCCGATGCTGGCGCGTTTGCCCAGGAGCCGCATGATGGTGCGGGCGGTGACCGATTTGCCCGAGCCGCTTTCACCGACAATGGCGATGGTTTCGCCCCGGTGCAGGCGCAGGGTCACGCCGCGCACCGCCTCCACCGTGCCACCCTCAACCTTGAAGGAGACCGCCACGTTGCGCGCATCCAGCACCACATCGGCCGTGTTGCTGGCCGCGTCGGTGCGTTCGAGGATATTGCCAAGTGCCATGTGCAAATCCTCAATAGGGGTCGATGGCATCGCGCAGGCCGTCGCCCAGCGCGTTGAAGGCGAAGACCGTGATCAGCACGAATCCGACCGGCGACAGGATCCACGGGTACGAGCCGATCACCGAAAAGGTGTTGGCGTCCTGCAACATCTGGCCCCAGGAAATCAGCGGCGGCTTCACCGCGAAGCCAAGGAAGCCGAGGAAGGATTCCAAGAGCACGATCGACGGAATGCCGAGCGTGATCGAGACGATCACATGGCTCATCACATTGGGCAGGATGTGGCGGGTGATGATGCGGGCATCGCTGGCCCCGATGGCCGTCGCGGCGCGAACATAATCAACACGGGCCAGCGCCATGGTCTTGCCGCGCACTTCGCGGCTAAGCTGGGCCCAGCCCAGCGCCACGATGATGACGACAACGAATGACAGGAAAAACGTCGATGACGCGGTCACCGGGATCAGCGTCGTCAGCGCCAGATAAAGCGGCAATTGCGGAAAGGCGAGCACGATCTCGACAAAGCGCTGGAACCAGGCATCAAACGCGCCGCCGAGATAACCCGAGGTAATGCCCAGCAGCGTGCCGATGATGGTGACCAGCGCTATTGAGACCAGCGCAATTGACAGCGAAATGCGTGAACCGATGATGCCGCGCGACAGGATATCGCGGCCAAACTTGTCGGTGCCAAGAAGGTGGACCGATGAACCGTCGCCGGCACCGAAAAAATGGGTGTCCATCGCGATCAGGCCGAACAGTTTGTAGGCATAGCCTTCGGCAAACAGCACCAGCGGGCGCGGATTGTCCAAGTCCGGGCCGGTCAGCGGCTGGAACGTCACCGGGTCCAGCTCTTCGGACTCGATGATCGGGTACACCACCGGCAGCAGGGTGAAGCCTTCCTTGGTGAAAAAGCTGATCTTGTCTGGCGGCGCGAATCCGATATAGGGGGTTTTCGGTTCGACCGGCGCAAAGAAATCGGCGAAGACCGACACCGTTAGCAGCGTGCCGACCAGAATCAGCCCCAGCATGCCGGCAAACGATCGCCGGAACCGCCGCCAGACCAGCGCCCAATAGCTTTGGTGCACCCCGCCGCGCACGCCGCGCGATGCATCTTCGATGTCTTCCAGCAGTTCCTCGGCGATGGTCTTGGCGTGCTTGTCCGACATCACGCGTCTCCCTTGCCAAGGCGGACGCGCGGGTCCATTGCCGCCAGCAACAGATCGGCGATGATATTGCCGATGATCAGGGTAGCCGCCAGCACCAAAAGGAATGTCGCGGTGACATAGACATCGCCGATGCTCATCGAACCGACAATCGCCGGGCCGACGGTGGCGAGCGAGAAAACGATGGCGACCTCGATCTCGCCGGTCAGCATATAGGGCAGCACCACGCCCTGATACATGATCAGCGGATGCAGGGCGTTCGGCACCGCATGGCGCAGGATGACGCTGCTTTCGCGCAGGCCCTTGGCGCGGGCGGTTTCGATATACTGGGCGTTCAACGTGTCGAGCAGGTTGGCCCGCATCACCCGCATGTTATAGGCAAGGCCACCAAAAGTGGCGACCGCGATCACCGGCCAGACATGCTCGATCAGGTTCCACAGTTTCGACCAATTGAAATCAAACCAACCGAGCCAATAGAGCTGGCCGCCGAATTTCGACGAATAAAACGATCCGATCTCCTGCACATTCAACTTGAAGGCGAGGATGTAGATGATGACCAGCGCCAGCAAAAAGCGCGGGATGGTCATGCCGAGAAAGGCGAAAATCGACAGGCCCTGATCGATCCAGCTGTATTGCCGGGTCGCGGCGATGATGCCAAACGAGATGCCGATGACCGAGGCCAGGATATGGCAGACCAGAGCCAAGGCGATTGTACGCGGCAGGCGCTCCGCCACTACGGTCGAAACCGGCTTGTTGTAGAAATGGCTGTGGCCGAAATCGCCGTGCGCGACCATGCCCCAGATCCAGCGAAAATATTGCACGATCATCGGGGCGTCCAGGCCGTTCTGGGCGCGGTACAGGTCGGCGGCGGCCTGGGCGACGTCCGAGGAGGCATTGCCCTGTAACATCATCTGCGACTTGAGGTAGTCGCCGTAGTCCCCCGGCGGAGCCTGGATGATGATGAAGGTCAACAGCGACAGAACAAACAGGACCGGGATGGACGCCAGAATCCGAAACAGCAAAAATCGGAGCATCGGCTGTTGTCCCCCTGCGCTTTGAAGTGGAAAAGTCCGGGCGGGAATGAACCCCGCCCGGATAAGACTCAAGTTCGGTTACAGAACCGGTCCAGCCGAGCCCGGTGCGCCGGGCAAGGTGTTCGGATGCAGCTCGAAGTCTGCCTGCTTGTCCGAGGGCACGAACAGACGTTCGCGGATGATGTTGTCCTCGGCCCAGTTGTACATGAAAATCGGCGCACCCGGCGGCACGTTGGCGAACCGCTTGTTGATGATCAATGCTCCCGGATATGCCGTCAGACCGATGGCATAGACGTTCTCGGTGAACAGTTTCTGGTAGGATTTCATCAGTTCGATCCGTTCGGCCGAATCGGACGAGGCGATGAACTTGTTCACCAACCCGACCATTTCTTCCTCAAACGGCAACAAGTCGACTTCGGTGCCACCCGCAGGCGCGCGATGGTGCCAGCTGGTAGTCGGCCCGACCGGGGCCAGTTCGGTGGTCTGCTGCACGACAGTGATCACCGCCGAGCCGTTCCGCAGTACCCGCCAGTCGAACTTGCCGGCATCACGGGCCGCGTCATGGTCGTTGCCGGTCAGCACATTCGGGATGACCCGAAGCCCGACCTGTTCGGCCATCGCCACCACGCCTTCGGCAAGGTTCTTGTCGGTGGCATAGTCGGCGTTGGCGAGCAAGGTGATTTCCACGTTGGCACCGTCAGCCGTGCCAGCAGGGAAGTTCAGGATGCCGTCACCGTCGGTGTCCGCCAGACCGGCGGCAGCAAGTTCAGCTTTGGCGACATCAGCGCTGTACGGATAAAACACCGTCGATGCTGCGTCGTAGAAGCTGGTCCCGGCGTAGATGCCGCCCGGATAGATGGCTGTGAACGGACCCTTGACCAAAGCCTCACCCAGACGCTGCCGGTCGATCATCGAGGTGATGGCCTGGCGGAAGTCGAGGTTGCGGTTCAATTCCCGAATGGCCTGACCGCGCGCATCCGGTTCGCCCCAGCCATTGGCCGAGAGGTTTGGCATCAGCGAATAGCCGATGGTCCGCGCGCCGAACTCGAGGCGCGCCGGAGCTTCCGGGTCAGCCGAACGTTTCAGCGCCTCGACATAGCTTTCGGCCTGTTCGAGGTTCGAAAAGTCGCCGGTGCCCGCCACGGTCTGCACGTCACGGTCGGCCCAGGTGGACAGGCGGTAGTGCATTTCGTTCAGGTAAGGCAACTGGTTGCCGGCTTCGTCAACTTTCCAGTAATACGGATTGCGCCGCATGACGACGATGTCGTCGGGCCGATACTCCGCCACCACCCAGGCGCCCATGACCGGGAAATTCATGTATTCCGGCGGGAAGGCGTTGCGGAACTGCTCGTAAGAGTTTTCCGAATATTTCGGATGCTGCGGTTTCAGCAGATGTGACGGTCCGGGGCAGAAATTGTTGTAGCCCATGGCAAACAGCGCGCCTTTGTTGAAGGGCGCGGTAAAGGTCCATTTCACCGTATAGGCGTCGATGGCTTCCAGCGTGGTGCCAGCGCCGTAGCTTTCCTGCGAGGTGCCGCCAAGGGGCGTGACTTCGGGGTCCATTATCGAATCTTCCCAGAAGAACATCACGTCTTCGGAATCGAACAGATCACCGTCGGACCATTTGGCGCCTTCGATCAGGTGCATGGTCAGGCTGAAGCCGTCTTCCGACCATTCCCAGCTTTTGGCCAGGTTCGGCATCGGCTCCAGTTCGGATGCCTTCAAGGCGAACATTGGCCCGGTGCGGGTCAGGCATTCGGACAGGCCGATGTCGATGCCGCCCCAGCCCTGGCTCTGCCCGGCGACATAGTTCCAGCCTTCGGGACGGCCACCGATGACGTGACGCATCACGTCGCCGTAAACGCCGATGCCGTCAACCATGTTGCCGGTCTTGAAGACCAGCGGCTCGGCGGGCAGGCGTTCGGCAACCGGCGGCAATTTGCCGGTGTCGACGAAATTGGCCGTGACCCAGTCGGGTTCGTGATATTCGGCCAAAGCTTTGTATTCCTGAATATCTGCAAGGCCGACATAAGTGATCGTGCCCTGGGCATCAAATTTGGGCGCTTCCGGCAGCGCTGCCGGTTCTGCCATCTGGGCGAAAACCGCCCCCGACGACAACCCCGATGCCAGCGCCGCGACTGCGGCACCAAGCCAAAGTTTCTTCATTTTACCTCCCCTGATGGGTTGAAACCCACGATTGAGTTCGAGTTGATGGTCAAACAGACAGATCGGCCTGAATCACCTCACCCAACGGCAAGTCTGGTTTGACAGCTCAATTGCATCAATCCGGATTATCAGCTAATATTTACGGATTAGTCAGGTAGGACGCATGAATTGTGACT
>JAYTCN010000508.1:0-6072 GCA_043736475.1 Paracoccaceae bacterium | reverse complement strand
TCGACCACATCCGCCACCTCCTGCGCTCCCATCCGCCAGATGCCTTCGGCGCATGGCAAAACATCAACATTAAAGCGAGAGTCGTGTAGTGTGAATATTTGGTTAATTTTTAAAATTTAAGTTAATATATTCAATAACTTACGAGGAATTTCACGCGTGAAATCCGGGAGTTATCCTATCATGCCGGGGCTGCGTCCGGCGTGGCGGCGGGCGTCGTGACGGGCGGTGTACAATGCCAGGCCAAGCCAGGCAGCGATGTACAAGATTCCGCCAAGAATCATCACCTGCCCCGGAATCGGGCCAATGGCAGCCCGAAGCCAAAACTGCTCCAGTCCATCGATCGGCGTCGGATGCACGATGATTTTTCCAACGTAAGCAAGCGTTTGGATGCATAGAATCCACAAGTAATTCCGCTGGATACGCCGTCCCATCGCGATGTGAAGCGGGATGTGGAAATGCGGGTGCAGATAGTCGTTGGCCAGCACATCGGTCCAGCCGTCCTCAAGCCGCAGATCGGTGCCGTGCAGCATCGGCGCATAAAAATGCACTTCCAGCCAATGCGCCCGCGCGCGCCAGCCATTATAATACCGGTACCGCCGCGCCTCGAGCACCAGGAAAAGCATGATAAGAATGCCAACCAGAACCAGCGGAACCGGCGATGCGCCGGTACTGGCAAACGTGATCGACAAGGCAACACCAAGGGTAACAACCGACCAGTTCGTCGTCGTATCCATGCGGGTGCGCCAAACCGTCGAGCGATAGACTTCGCCGCGGTAAAGATGCGCCAAGGCACCAATTTCCGCAGCGCTGAAGGTCCGCTCTTTCTGTGCTTCCGCCAGCAACCATACCTCCCCCGGAAAACGGTCCGATAGTATGTCTGGCAATTGCTTAAAGACACAGGAAAATGCCCGTCCTGGCAACGGGTCCCTGGAAAATGTCCGGCTGTTGCGATCAGGCGCGGACAAGCCCCATGTTTTCCAGCTTCAGCACCACTTGCTGGGCACAGAAATCCACGTCGAGGTTCTCGGTATTGACCACAAGTTCGGCATGCGACGGTGCTTCATAGGGGTCGGATATGCCGGTGAATTCCTTGATCTTGCCTTCGCGGGCCAGCTTGTACAGGCCCTTTCTGTCGCGCCGCTCGCATTCTTCAATGCTGGTTGCCACATGCACTTCCACGAAGGCGCCAAACGCTTCAATCATCTCGCGCACCGCCCGCCGCGTCGCCGTATAGGGCGCGATGGGGGCGCAAATCGCGATGCCGCCGTTCTTGGTGATTTCCGATGCGACATAGCCAATGCGGCGAATGTTGATGTCGCGGTGCTCTTTGGAGAATCCGAGTTCCGACGACAGGTGTTTGCGCACCACATCGCCGTCGAGCAGTGTCACTGGCCGACCACCCATTTCCATCAGTTTCACCATCAGCGCGTTGGCAATCGTCGATTTTCCCGAACCTGAAAGGCCAGTGAAAAATACGGTAAAGCCCTGATGGGCGCGCGGCGGTTTGGTGCGCCGAAGTTCTTCGACCACTTGCGGGAACGAGAACCAGTCGGGGATATCGAGCCCCTCTTGCAAACGGCGGCGCAATTCGGTGCCGGAAATGTCGAGGATGGTCATCCCTTCGGCCACTTCGTCACGTGGCTCGTATTGGGCTTTTTCCTGGACATAGACCATCTGTTTGAAGTCGACCATCTCAAGGCCAATTTCGCTTTCGTATTGCTGGAACAGGACTTGCGCGTCGTAGGCACCGTAGAAATCCTGGCCGGACGAGTTCTTGCCCGGACCGGCATGGTCGCGACCGACGATGAAATGGGTGCAGCCGTGATTTTTGCGGATCAGCCCGTGCCAGACCGCCTCGCGCGGGCCAGCCATACGCATGGCCAGGTTCAGCAACGACATATGCGTGGTCGATGAGGGGTACTGGTCGAGAACGGCCTCATAGCAACGCACGCGGGTGAAATGATCGATATCGCCCGGCTTGGTCAACCCGACGATCGGGTGGATCAACAGGTTAGCCTGCGCTTCCTTGGCGGCCCGAAAGGTCAGCTCCTGATGGGCGCGATGCAAGGGGTTGCGGGTCTGGAACGCCACAACCCGCCGCCATCCCATTTTTCGAAAGTAGGCCCGCAATTCATTCGGCGTGTCCCGGCGCGAGCGATAGTCGTAATGCACCGGCTGCTGAATCCCGACGATCGGGCCGCCCAGATAGACCGGACCAGCGGTATGGTGCAGGTAATTGACCGCCGGATGCGCCAGATCGTCGGCACCAAACACCTTGGTCGCTTCGTTGGCCTTGTCCGGTACCCATTTGTCGCTGATCGTCAAAATGGCAAGAATGACGCCCTCGGGATCACGAAGGGCAATGTCCTGGCCAGCATCAACCGAATCGGCAAACTTCTGCGAAACGTCAAGCGTGATCGGAATCGGCCAAAGCGCGCCGTCGGCCAAGCGCAAGTTTTCGACAACGCCGTTGTAATCTTGCTCGGACAGGAAACCCTTGAGCGGGTGGAAGCCACCGTTCATCAACAATTCCAGATCGCAGACTTGCCGGGCCGTCAAATCCCACGACGGCAGGTCGGCGGCGTCGAGCTTCATTTTCGCCGCACTCTCGAACGAGACGAAAAGTTCCGTAATTGGCGTGTTGTTCGGCGTCGTCATGGACAATGCTTTCTCAAAATGGTCACAAGCGTGAAACTGCGTACGGCGCGGCTTTTGCACGGGAACATGGCGAAATTCAATCCGGCAACCGCAAATGAAAAGCAGGTGCGACGATCAGGCCACTTCCGCAAGCCAGCGCTCCGCATCCAGCGCCGCCATGCAGCCCATGCCGGCAGAGGTGACGGCTTGCCGGTAGATGTGGTCGGTCAGGTCACCAGCTGCGAAAACGCCGGGGATTGATGTCGTGGTGCTTTCCGGTTTGACGACGATGTAACCGCCGTGATGGGTTTCCAGTTGATCCTTGACCAGTTCCGAGGCTGGCGCATGGCCAATGGCCACGAATACGCCTTTGGCGGGGATTTCGGTGATATCGCCGGTTTTGACGTTTTTGACTTTCACACCGGTCACGCCAAGCGGCGTATCCTCGCCTTTAATTTCGATCAGTTCGTTGAACCATAGCGTTTTGATCTTCGGGTGTTTGAACAGGCGATCTTGCAGGATCTTCTCTGACCGCAACACATCGCGACGATGGATCAACGTTACCTTTGACGCAAAATTTGTCAGGAACAGCGCTTCCTCAACCGCCGTGTTGCCACCGCCGATCACCACTATTTCCTGTCCGCGAAAGAAAAACCCGTCGCAGGTGGCGCAAGCGGAAACGCCAAATCCCTTGAATTTTTCTTCGGTCGGCAGACCTAACCATTTGGCGCGTGCCCCGGTGGCCAAAATGACTGCATCCGCCGTGTAAATGGTACCGCTGTCGGCTACCGCCCGGAACGGACGTTGCGACAGGTCAAGTTTCAAGATGACGTCCGAGACGATTTGCGCACCCATCGCCCGGGCATGCGTTTCCATCCGGACCATCAGATCCGGACCCTGAACTTCGGTGTCGCCGGGCCAGTTTTCCACTTCGGTGGTCGTCGTCATTTGCCCGCCCGGCTCGATCCCCTGGATCAAAAGCGGTTTCAACATGGCACGCGCCGAATAGATTGCGGCGGTGTAGCCGGCCGGTCCGGAGCCGATGATGAGCAGTCGGGTATGGCGCGCTTCGGACATGGATTCGGTGCCTTTCGGGGATTTCGGCTCTATATAGTCGGTGCCATCGGCTGATGGAAGCTGCCCGAATGTCGTCAGTTCGTTTCCGGCCGATGCAGTAATATTGCGCAAATCCGGAATTTTATTGCGCCACAGCGTCTCTGGCGATAACAACACGCAATCCGCCGGGGAATTCGATGCCAAAATCCAAGCTCGACGCGATTGACCGCAAGATATTGGCGGAATTGCAAGCCGACGGACGGATGACAAATGTTGATCTGTCAGGGCGCGTCGGCATTTCGGCCCCGCCATGCCTTCGCAGGGTGCGAACCTTGGAGGAAACCGGACTGATTCGCGGTTACCACGCGGATGTGAACAGTCGCGAACTCGGGTTTGAAGTGCAGGTTTTTGCGATGGTCGGCTTGCATTCGCAAGCGGAGGCGGACTTGTCGTCGTTTGAACGCAGGGCAAGGTCGTGGCCACTGGTTCGCGAGTGTCATATGCTGAACGGTGAAATCGACTTCATATTGAAATGCGTCACTCCCGATTTGTCGACATTCCAAACATTTCTGACCGAAGAACTCACCGCAGCGCCCAATGTCGCCTCGGTGAAAACTTCGCTGGTTATCCGCTGCGCCAAGGATGAACCTGGTGTGCCGTTTGACGTGTTGGAAGCGCGGCTGGCAGTATCATAACGCGATGACCGAAATCTGTCGGCCGTAGTCGGGCTCGCCGGCATGTGTCGTGCGCCGGTAAGAATAGAAACGATCAGGGGCAGAAAACGTGCAGTGACCGGTCCATTCGACCGACGACACCCCGGCAGCTCTTGCCCGATTCAGGACAAAACCAGGCAAGTCAAAGTGCAGGCGGTCGCCAAGTCCGCCAATAAAAAAACGGTCGTTTCCCCGGTCTTCTGCCGTAAACCTCGCGAAAAACTCGCGACCGACTTCGTAGGCTTTTTGGCTGATACAGGGGCCAACGACGATGCTTGTCATCGCCCGTTTTGCGCCAAGTTCCTGCATTTTGCCCAAGGTGTTTTCAACGATACCCGTCATGGCACCTTTCCAGCCGGCATGCGCTGCGGCAACAACACCGTTCGCGGAATCGTGGAACAATATCGGCGCGCAATCTGCCGTAAGGATCGCAAGCGCCACACCTTTTTGTGCACTGACCATGGCGTCGGCGCGCGGCTTGTCACCGCTCCAGTCAGTGCTTTTTGCGGTGACCGCAAACGCTGAGTGGATCTGGTGAACCGATCGCAATTGCAAGACGTTTCTGCCAAAAGCGCGGCAAACCCGCGTCCGATTTTCGTGGACGAGACTTTGGTCATCATTCGACCCGAGGCCGCAATTCAAACTATCATAGACACCGGTCGAAACCCCGCCTTTCCGGGTGAAAAAGCCGTGGTTGGCGCTTGCCAGCAGGTCGGATTTCAAGAATTCCAAGGTCAAACTGAAAATCCAGGGGGTGTTGGAGCGTCGGCCGGGGTCATGCAAAGCACTTTGAATAAAGTTCCCATTTCCGATGGACCGGTCAAGCGGTGAAATGCCTCGGCGATGGTATTTGGATTATCGGCAATTTTTGATAGCGCCGCCGCGCGACGGGCAATGCCCAGATCGGTCAAAAACTGTCCTTGGCTGCGCAATGGCCAGGCTTTCAATGGCTCCGCGGCCTCGGCAATCTGCGAAAAGTTCACGTGCGCGGTCAGGTCGGCGTTGCCGGGCTCGGTCAGTGGCTCAACCACTTTATGCGACCGGACTGCCTGCAGCGTATCGCCGGTTCCGTGCCAGGCACCATAATCGATCGCCAAAGCACTACCACCATTTCGGGCGATCAAGCCGCCCAAACTTGCGGCAACGGCTTTTGTCGCGATACTCGTTTCGACCAACTCCCCCGGCGTTGTCGATGGCCAAAGCCGGTCGAAATCCGGCATATCCAAATCTGGTGCCAGGCCCCAGCGCAAGTGCCCGTCGGTCACCGAGATCATCTTTTCCCGCCACCCCGTTTCTGAGCGAACAAATTGACGAATCGGCAAGGCGTCAAAGAACTCGTTGGCGATCAGGAACGTTGGAGAGTCGGGCAATGCCGCTGTACTGTCAGTCCAAATCGGAGCGCCCCACGGTCGCAGTGTTTCTGCCTGCCTGGCCCGAAGGACCGGGCTGGTTTCGACCAGCCAAATCCGCCCGGCCGACCGGAAGCCGGGAACACTCCGTGTTGCCCTCAGCACATCTGCCATCAGCGTGCCCCGCCCCGGACCAAGCTCGACCAGCGCAAACGGGCTTGGCGAGCCCTGGTCCGACCACACTTGAGCCAACCAAAGACCGATCAGTTCACCAAACATCTGGCTGATCTCTGGTGCCGTGGTAAAATCACCGGCCG
>JAYTCN010000507.1:0-2579 GCA_043736475.1 Paracoccaceae bacterium | reverse complement strand
TTCTCCCAGTCTTTTGCCAGACGGCGGCAGCGTCCGAGCCAGGCGAAGGTGCGTTCCACGACCCACCGGCGGGGGATCACCTCGAAGCCGATGGCGGTATCAGAGCGTTTGACGATCTGCACGGTCCAGCTTCCGGTCCCAGCCAGAGCCTCGCGCAGTTTCGGGCCTGCGTAGCCGCCATCTGCGAAGATGTGACGAAGCAGCGGGTATCTTCCGGCGATGGATTTCAGCACCTCCGGCGCGCCATCGCGATCCTGAATGTCGGCCCCGTGGATGACAAATCCGACCAGCAGGCCGAGCGTGTCTGTCAGGATATGGCGCTTGCGGCCCCTGATCCGTTTCCCCGCGTCAAAGCCGCAAACCCCTCCACTTTCAGTGGTTTTCACCGATTGGCTGTCTATTACACCCGCCGTCGGGCAGGCTTTGCGCCCCGCAGCCTCACGCGCTGCGGCGACCAGAGCGTGGTTGATTTCGCGCCAGAGGTCACCGCTCTGCCAGTCGTCAAAATAGCGCCGCACCGTCGAGACCGGAGGGAAATCATTCGGCAGCATCCGCCACTGGCAGCCCGTCGCCGCCATATACTGAATCGCATCGAAAACCGCGCGCATGTCGGTCGTCCGGGGACGCCCGCCAGACTTCGCAACCGGAAGAAACGGCACGATCCGTGCCCATTCCACATCGGTCACGTCACTTGCATATCGGCCACAGTTGCGCTCATGCTGCGCTCGGGTGAGTTCAGTCCAAACCATCGTGACCTCCGTTCAGTGTGCAACCGAACTGAATCACAAAAGACTGAATTCACTCAACTACTTTCGGATCAGACACTGAGGGGCGGCAGGACCGGCAACCGGATCGAGGCGCTGATCTTTGACAAGGACGGCACGCTGTTTGATTTCCGCGCCAGTTGGGGCGGCTGGACCGAAAGCCTGCTGGCCGAGCTGGCCTGCGGGGCGGCGGTGACGGCACTCGCCGGAGTCCTCGGCTATGACCCTGGGCGAAAAAACTTTGCGCCGGACAGCCCGGTGATCGCGATGACCACGCCGGAAATCGCCGAATTGCTGCTGCCGCTGCTGCCGCAGTTTTCGCGCGACCGGCTGAACCACCGGATGAACGCCCTTGCCGCTCAGGCGCCGATGGTGCCGGCGGTGGATTTGCCCCTGGTTCTCGGCGGGCTTTTCGGGCGCGGGCTGCGGCTTGGCCTCGCCACCAATGACACCGAGACCCCGGCCCGCAGCCATCTGGCCCGCGCCGGAGTGCTGGATTTGTTCAGCTTTGTCGCCGGTTGCGATTCCGGCTTTGGCGGCAAACCGGCGCCGGGGCAGCTGCTGGCCTTTCTGCGGCACATTGGTCTGCCGCCCGAAAAGGTAGCTATGGTCGGCGACAGCCGCCATGATCTGCAGGCCGGAGCGGCGGCGGGGATGTGGCGGGTGGCGGTGCTGACCGGCATCGCCGGGGCCGAAGAACTGGCCCCGCATGCCGATGTCGTGCTGCCCGATATTTCGCATCTGGCGGCCTGGATCGACGGCCTTCCCGCCGTCTGAGCCCACCCTCGCAGAAAACGACGCATTTGCGTCGGCGATGTGGTTCGCCTCGGCCCCGGCTTTCCTTCATCCTGACCGCGACACACCGCCATGGCAAGGCGGGCAAGGAGGACAGCAATGAGCGAAGAGGTCAGCACCAAGCGCCGGGTCGGCGGACGTTCGGGCGGCCGCGCCGGCAACAAGGTCCGCCTCGGATCTGCCGCCATCGACCAGATGCCCTGGCGGATTCCGGTCAATCCCGACCGCCCGACCGAACCGCTGGACGCCGAGGGGGTGCAGGCGATCCACCGTGGCACGATGAAGATCCTGCGCGACATCGGCATCGAATTTCTCAACCCCGAGGCGGTGAAGATCCTCAAGGAAGCCGGCTGCAAGGTCGAGGGGACCAACATCCGGATGGATGAGGATTTCGTCATGGAAATGCTGGCGACGGCACCCGAAACCTTCACCATGACCCCGCGCAACCCGGCGCGCGAGGTGATCATGGGCGGCAAGCACATGCTGTTCGTCAACGTCTCGTCGCCGCCGAATTCCTGGGATATGGAGCGCGGAAAACGCTCCGGAGATTTCGAAACCTTCAAGGATTTCATCAAGCTGACGCAGTATTTCAACTGCATCCACATCGCGGGCGGCTATCCGGTGGAGCCGATCGACATCCATCCCGGCGTCCGCCATCTCGACTGCCTTTATGAAAAGCTGACGCTGACCGACAAGGTCGTCCACGCCTATTCGCTCGGGGCGGAGCGGGTGGAGGATGTGATGGAGATGACCCGAATCGCCGGCGGGCTTTCGGAGGATGAATTCCGTGCGCGGCCAAGGATGTACACCAATATCAACTCGGTCTCGCCGTTAAAACACGATTATCCGATGCTGGACGGGGCGATGCGGCTGGCGCGGCGCGGTCAGCCG
This sequence comes from Paracoccaceae bacterium, assembly GCA_043736475.1. Lineage (GTDB taxonomy): Bacteria > Pseudomonadota > Alphaproteobacteria > Rhodobacterales > Rhodobacteraceae > JANMOK01. The sequence goes on along the minus strand of JAYTCN010000507.1, from coordinate 129 downwards.
GTGGTGGTGACGCCGTTCACGCTGGCGGGCGCGATGGCACCGGTGACGATGGCGGGGGCGGTGACGCTGAGCCTCGCCGAGGGCCTCGCCGCGATTGCGCTGTTGCAATACATCAATCCCGGCTGTCCG
>JAYTCN010000506.1:0-2597 GCA_043736475.1 Paracoccaceae bacterium | reverse complement strand
AAAAGGGCGAGGCGGTGCTGGCGCCGGGGCATGTGATCCGGTCGCAGGATCTGGCGCTGCTGGCGGCGCTGGGCCTGGCAACGGTCAAAGTCCATCGCCGGCTGCGCGTCGGCATCCTGTCAACCGGCGACGAGCTGGCATTGGCCCATCGAGCCGGACCGGATCGGATCCATGACGCCAATCGACCCATGCTGCTCGATCTGATCGCCCGCTGGGGCATGACACCCGTCGACCTCGGTCGGGCCGCCGACAGCCATGCTTCGGTCGCCGCCGCCCTGGACCGGGGGGCAGGCACCAGCGACGCCATCATCACCACCGGCGGGGCGTCTGCGGGCGATGAAGACCATGTTTCGGCGGCCTTGAAAAAAGCCGGAGCGATGCAGACCTGGCGCATCGCCGTCAAGCCGGGGCGACCGCTTGCCCTGGGCTTGTGGCAGGGTGTTCCGGTCTTCGGATTGCCGGGAAATCCGGTGGCGGCTTTTGTCTGCGCCCTGATTTTCGCCCGTCCGGCCTTGTCGGTTCTGGCCGGCGGTGTCTGGCTCGAACCGACCGGGTTTGTGGTGCCGGCCGCATTTGCCAAATCGAAAAAGCCCGGCCGCCGCGAATATTTGCGCGCCAGATTGACCGCGTCGGGCCAGGTCGAGGTGTTCGGTTCCGAAGGATCGGGCCGAATCTCGGGCCTGAGCTGGGCCGACGGGCTGGTCGAGCTGGCGGATTCGGCGCTGGATATCGCGCCCGGCACTTTGGTTCGCTACCTGCCCTTCAGCGGTTTTGGCCTGTGAGGGCTCCCGCCGTTGCGTCCCGGTCGGGTCTGCGCACGTCGGGCTATTATTCTTCATTTTTGCCGCCGTCGGCGCCCATCTGCCGTTCTGGCCGTTCTGGCTCGCCGACCGCGGTCTGAGCCCGGCCGAAATCGGTCTTTTTGCCGCTCTAGGGATGATTCCCCGCATTGTCTTTGGTTTGCCTGGCCCGGCACTGGCCGATCGCTGGCAGGTGCGCCGGCTGCTGCTGGCGGCGATGGGGCTGTTGTGCGCGGCCATTTTTGCCGCCCATTTCCGGATCGGGTCGCAGGCGCTGCTGCTGGCCGGAACCTTGCTCAGTCTCGGCCTGTTGTCGGCGATGCTGCCGATCGGCGAGGCCCTCGGCGTCGCCGCCGCCCGCAGTGACGGTTTCCCCTATTCGCACGCGCGCGCAATCGGCTCGGCCGGGTTCCTGGCGGCAAGCCTGACGGTTGGCGTTCTGATCGGTCCGTTTGGCGTCAACACGATCCTGTGGTGGGTCATCGCCGCCCTCCTGGTGACGGCCTATCTGGGGTTTACCCATCCCGGCGGCGGCAAGGTGCGGGCAACGAATCCGCCGGGCTGGTTCGAAATCCGGCGGTTGTTCGCCAATCCGGTTTTCCTGATATTCGCCCTGTCAACCGCCACAATTCAGGCCAGCCACGCCGTTCTGAACGTCTACGGCACGATTCACTGGAAATCGCTCGGTTTTGCCGAAAGCACCATCGGCGTTCTCTGGAGTGCCGGTCTGATTGCCGAGATTTCCGTCATGATCCTCGCCGGACCGACGCTGCTGCGCCGGCTTGGCCCGATCGGTGCCATCATCCTTTCCGGAACGGGCACCATCCTGCGCTGGTCGCTGATGCTGACAGATCCGGTCGGACCGACCCTGTGGCTGGCCCAGGCGATGCATGCGCTGACTTTTGCCGCGGGCCACCCTGGCATGATGAAATTCATCGAGATTGCCATTCCCGACCGGTTCGGCGCCACGGCGCAAGGCATGACCGCCGGTCCGGCAGGCGGGGTCATGATGGGCATCGCCATGGGACTTGCCGCCCTGCTGTATCCGGCGCTCGCCGGCTGGAGTTTCGCCTTGGGCGTCGTCTTTGCCGCCGTCGGGACCGCCGGGATGGTTCTGGTGCCGCGGCTGTGGCGCGGCGGCGAAATCGCGCTGTGATTCAGCCGCGCCGTTCCAGTTCTGCCCGCAGCTCCCCGGCCTCGCGGCGGGCATCGCCGATGCTGCTCATCACCGAATCGCGTTCGGCAATCGCTTGCGTCAGCAGGTTCGCATAGTTGCGCTCGGTTTCGGCCAGCCGGTTGATCGCCGCCTCCTTGGCGAGTTCGGCTTCGTGCAGCCGGGCGGCCATCGAATCCGCCGAAACCGGCGCCCCCGAAACCAGTCGGCTGTAAAACCAGCGCAGGCACCAGCCGGCGATGACCGCCAACAGCAGCGTTGCGGCAACAAACAGCGTCAGTTCAGTCCGGTTCATCGCGGCCCTCCAGCAGCTTGAAGGCGATGCGCCGGTTCTTGGCCCGGCCCGGTTCGGTTTCATTGTCGCCGATTGGCTGGCTTTCGCCATAACCGCGCGCCGACATATGGACGATCAGAACGTCGCGTTCCAGCAAAGCGTCAAGCACGGCATCGGCGCGGGTCTGGCTCAGTGCCTGGTTCAGCACTTCGCCGCCCTGGGCGTCGGTGTGACCGCCGATCTCGAAACTGGCGGTCGCGCAATTTTTCAGCACGATGGCGATATCGTCGATCACCGGCAGGCTTTCCTCGGCGATCTTGCCGGAATTCGGTGCGAATGAAATTTGCTT
>JAYTCN010000505.1:0-14736 GCA_043736475.1 Paracoccaceae bacterium | reverse complement strand
CGTCCTCGCCAGCCCGGCGGGTGTTGGCGTTGCGCTTCAGACCGGCGTAAAAGCCGACACGCCCGTCGGCGGGCGTCGCCTCCTCTTGCAGCACGATCGTGTCAACGCCGGGCGGCAGGGCCGCGCCGGTGAGGATGCGCAGGGCCGAGCCCGGCGGAACCACCCCGGCGAAACTTGCCCCCGCCGCCGCCCGCCCGTCGAGCAGGCGCAAGCTGTGCGGCGACGGGCCGATGGCATCAAAGGCAAAACCGTAGCCATCGACGGCGGCGTTGGCGAAGGGCGGGTTCGCCCTTGCGGCGACAACCGGCGCGGTCAGTATCCGGCCCGAGGCGCTTGCCAGACCGACGGTTTCGGTCGCCGTCACCGCCTGCATGCCGCTTTTGAGCCGATCAAGCGCGGTGGCGACCGGCGTCCAGTACACCCCCGGCGGCAGGACGAAGCAATCATCGGCAAGTTTGGCGGTATCGCTCATCGCAGGCCGGTTTGCGCCAGGATGAAGGCGGCGATTCCGGCGATGTCGTCAAGATCGCGCACCGGCAGGCCGATGTCGGGCACCGGGCCTTTCGCGGCAAAGCCGACGATCGTCTTGTCATCCAGGGCGATGGCGGGCTGGGCGACGGTTTCGCGGCGGGTTTCGATTTTTTTGTGCGGGCCGGCCTTGAATCCTTCGACCAGCACAAGGTCAACCGCCGACATGTGCGCCAGCAATTCGCCGAGATCGGGTTCGGGACCGCCGCGATGTTCATGCATCAGCGCCCAGCGATCCGACGATGCCAGCATCACTTCGCTGGCCCCGGCGCGGCGGTGACGGTGGCTGTCCTTGCCCGGTTGATCGACATCAAAACTGTGGTGGGCGTGTTTGACCGTCGACACCGAAAATCCCATGGCTGAAATTTCGCTGACCAGTCTTTCGGTCAGCGTGGTCTTGCCGGAATTTTTCCAGCCGACAATTCCAAAGACTTTCATGGCTGAAACTCGTCTGCCATCTGTTCGGCGCGGGCAAGGTCCTGGGGCGTATTGATATTGAAAAACGGGTCGAAAGGCCACGTCCCGAATTCGGCCAGGGCACAGCCGTGGCGATCGGTCCAATCGACGATCTTGCGCAAACCGCCCGCCAGCGCGGCGCGCAAATCCTCGCGCAGATCGACCGGCCACAGGGCAAAGGTCGGGTGGCGATCAACGCCGGTGCCGCTGCGCGTTGCCGCCATTGCCAGCGGCCTTGTCTGCCGGATTCGCGCCCGATGCAGCGTTTGCCCGAAGTCTGTCGGGAAAAACGGCGTGTCGGCGGCGACGGTCAAAATATCCGGCGCCCCCGACCGCGCCGCAAAATCCAGGCCTGCCAATACCCCCGAAAGCGGTCCAAAAAAGGTCTGATCCGCGTCGGCGATGACCGGCAGCCCGAAGCCGGCAAACCTGGCCGGATCGCCGTTGGCGTTGATGACCAGTGTATCGACCTGAACGGAAAATCTTTCGATGACCTGCGCCAGCAGCGGCCTGCCCGAAAGCGCCAGCAGGCACTTGTCACCGCCGCCCATCCGGGTTGAGCGGCCGCCGGCCAGAATGACCCCGACAGCACCGCTCATGCCGCCACGACGGGCGCCGCGCCGCGCCACGCTTTGACCGCAGCGAGCAATTGGGCCGGCGAAATGCCGTCGGGCAAGGTCGCAAATTCCACCGGCACGATCGTGCCCGATTTCGTGGCGATGGCGATCCCGTCGGCAAGCCGCCGGACTTTTCGGATGGCATGCCACTTGTACGCGACCGTCACGCTGTCGTCGGAAAAAGACACGCCTTGCGGCCCCACCGAGCGTTCGGTGCCGGTCAAAATTCTCTGGCGTGGCAGCGCGGTCAGAATGGCGCTGTTCGGTATTGCATAGCCGTCCAGCGTCAACGCCAGAAAGCCGCCGGCCATCATGCCGACGTTGAAAAGGTCGGAGGTAATCCGCAGTCCGCCGAGCAGGCCCGGGAGCACGATGAACAGGGCAAAAAACAGCAGCCGGCGGCGCCAAACCGGTGAAATTCGCTGCAGGACGGTCAGTTTGCGATCCTGGACCTGGCTGAGGAAAGTCGCGGAAAGGCCGCCGTGAAAGACCAGAGCCGAATTGGGATCAATCATCATCGCCGCCTTGATCGCGCCTGGCGGGTTCGGTCATGGCGCCAATATCGCTGTCGCGTATCAGTCGATTTTCGCCGGCAAGGCAAATAAACCGGTTGCCGCGCATGCGGCCAATCAGGGTCAGGCCGACGTTGCGGGCGATTTCGACGCCCCAGGCGGTGAAGCCCGAGCGCGATACCAATACCGGTATCCCCATCAACGCCGTCTTGATCACCATCTCCGACGTCAGCCGGCCGGTTGTGTAAAGGATCTTGTCAGCAGCAGTTTCCTTTTGCAGCGCCATCCATCCGGCGATCTTGTCCACCGCATTGTGACGGCCGACATCCTCCATATAGACCAGCGGTCTGTCGGCGCGGCACAGGACGGTACCGTGAATGGCCCCCGCTGCCAGATACAGGCTCGGCGTTGTGTTGATCGTCCTGGAAAGTGCGTACAGCCACGAGGTGCGGACATTGGCCGCTGGCAAGGTCAGGTTTTCCAGACCTTCCATCATGTCGCCAAACACCGTGCCCACGGCGCAGCCCGAGGTGCGGGTTTTCTTTTTCATCTTGGCCTCGTAGTCGGTGCTGCGTTCGGTACGCACAACCACGACCGCCAGTTCGGGATCGTGATCCACCCCGGTAATGATGTCATTGGCCAACAGCATCCCCTGATTCTTGAGGTATCCCACCGCCAGATAGTGCGGATAGTCGCCAATGGTCATTGCGGTGACGATCTCTTGCGAATTGAGGTAGATCGTCAGCGGCCGTTCCTCGACAACGCGGATGACCTGCTCGACCCCCAGATGGTCGATGCCCAAAACCGGGCGGGTCAGGTCGGCACGGGCCGGATCGGGTTGAATCAGGAAATCGGGCAAGTGAGGCTCCGCCGGCTATATGCGCCGCGCCTGACCGATAGAACAGCAGGCCGGTCAGCGCCATGAATATTCTCGGGGCCGCGGAAATATCGCAATGTCGGGCAGTCCCGTCTCAGAACCGGGCGTCGTCGAGGCCGCAGAACGCATCGACCGGACTGTTCGGATTCCACGACTTGCGACCCATCAGGCAGTCGAGCACCGCTGCCTGCATGGCATCCAAAGTGCAGTAGGCGTTGATACAGGTCGGCATCCTTGGCGCGTCATACAGATAATACGGGTAGCCAAAGGAAATCATCGCCGTTGGGATGTCGTGCCAGTAGCGCTGCATGGCGTTGCGGAAATTGCCGCCGAGTTTCAGCCAGTCAAGGAAGATGCGGTTGCGGGTCAGCAAGGTTTCCTCGCCAAACAAGTAGAGCACGAGGTCGAAATCTGTCGGGTCCACCGCGGTTCCGGTGGTGAAGCTGGTCACTTCGAAGCCTTCGTTTCCGAGCAAATCCGGCAGGACGAAATCGATCGGTGCCGGGTGGACGGGCGAGACAATACCGCCCGAAATGATCAGAATCCGCCGGTGCCTGGCCAAGTCGAGCGGCAGCAGGTTTTGCACATCCTTGACCAGTGTCGGAACCCGGGCGGTGACACTGCGGGCAGCCGCCACGTTGTCGGGTCGTGCCAGCGCGGCCCGGCGGCTGGCAAGGTCGGGCTGTGGCCGACGGTGCAGGCCCAAAGCCGCTTTCAGCGCCAGAACCCGCAGGGCGGCGTCATCGAACCTTTCCCGGGTGATCCGTCCTGACCGGATCGCGGCCAGAACGTCGGCCATGTCGGCTTCCGACCTCTGGCTGAACAGGATCATGTCGCAACCGGCGGCGATGATCTGCGGCTTTGACCCCTGCATGGGGGTCCACGAGGTCAGGCCGGCCATTTCCGAGGCATCCGAGACGATCAGCCCGTTGAACCCCAGCCGGTTGCGCAACAGCTCGATGTTGAGGACCTGGCTGAGCGAGGCCGGGCGGAAAGCCTCGATCCCGGCATTGGGGTCGAGCGTGCGCACGAAAGCCGGCAAAGCGATATGGGCCGACATGACCGACAGCACGCCGGCATCGATTGCGGCGCGATAGAGTTTGCCGAACGTCGCCTCCCATTCGTCCATCCCGAGCGGATTGATGGTGGTGACCAGATGCTGGTCGCGGTCGTCATAGCCCTCGCCCGGCCAGTGTTTGACTGTCGCGGCGATGCCGTGCGCCTGGAATACCTGCAGTTGCGCCAGGGCGTGGCGCTGAATTGATGCCGGATCCGAGCCAAAACCGCGGGTGGCGACGATGGCGCTGCGGAAAGCGGCGTTGATGTCGAGTACCGGGGTGAACGACCAGTTGACCCCCAGCGCCACCGCCTCCTCGGCCATGATCCGCGAGATTTCGCGGGTGGCGTCGAGGTCATCGATTGCCGCCAGTGCCAGCGGGTTGGGCACCTGGGTGCCGATAGCCAGGCTCATCCGCGAGCCCTCCAGATCGGCGCTGATCAGCGGCGGGACGGTGGCTTGCTGGCGGTAGGCATCGAGAAAGGCCAGCTCATGACCGCCGTCCGGGCCGAAACGGCGGGTGATGCCGCCGGGTTGCAGCGCCGCGAGTCGCGCCAGTTCCTGCGGATCGTTGCCAAAGGAATTGAGCACGAACAACTGGGCGACCCGGGCTTCGGGGGTGAGGGCGGCGAAGGTTTGCTGCACCCAGCCGACATCGGCGGCGGAAAGGTTGAAAGGGGCGGCGCTGAGGAAACGTTCAAACACGCGGGTCGCTCCGAAACTTGCGGCGAGAATTTGGCATTAGCGGACAAACCGGGATCGTTCAATGGCAAGCGGCGGGCGTCGTGGTTGTCGATCAGACGGTGCTTGGCCTTGACGGCATTGGCGGGCTAGATGGTTGCAGACCATTTCAGGGAAAACACTTTGAACACCGAGCGGGCAGCGTTCTGGAACGGCTTTGTCGAGGCGCTGCCCTTTCTGGTGGTGATCGTGCCCTTCGGTTTGCTGTTTGGTGTGGTCGCAGCCGAGGCGGGGCTGGACTTGCTGCAGACGATGGTGATGACCGCTTTTGTTATTGCCGGTGCCTCGCAATTTGCCGCGCTGCAATTGCTCAGCGACCATGCGCCGGCACTGGTGGCCATTCTGACCGGCCTGGCCATCAACCTGCGGCTGGCGATGTATTCGGCTTCGATGTCGGCGCATGTCGGCAAGGCATCGGCGCTGCAACGGCTTGTGTTTGCCTATGTGTTGGTCGATCAGACCTATGCGATAGCGCACCGGAAATTTGAGGCGACGCCCGGATTGAGTGTTGACCAGAAGATCTGGTATTTTCTGGGTTGCGCGACGCCCTTGTGCCTGGCCTGGTACGCGGTCACCCTGATCGGGGCGCTGGCGGGCACGGCAATTCCAGCCGAATACGCGCTTGATTTTGCGGTACCGGTGACCTTTATCGCCTTGTTCGCGCCGTTGCTGCGCAGTGTGCCGCATATCGCGGCGGCATTTGTTTCCGTCGTTGCGGCACTGGTTTTCGCAGAACTGCCCTACAATTTGGGCCTGATGGTCGCGGCAATTTTGGCAATGATGACCGGCGCGGCACTGGAAAAACGCCTTGGATCGGTAGCATGATCCCCGACCGCGACATCTGGCTGACGATCCTGTTTCTGGGCGTCGGCACCTATGCGATCCGCCTGTCATTCATCGGCCTGGTCGGCCAACGCGACCTGCCCGAATGGGCGCTGCGCCACCTGCGCTATGTGCCGGTGGCGGTGATGCCGGGTCTGGTCGCGCCGCTGGTCGTCTGGCCGGGAGCCACCGGCGGGGAAATTGATCCCGCCCGTTTGGTCGCCGCCGCGGCGGCCCTGGCGATTGGCCTGTGGACGCGCAGCGCGGTGTGGGCCGTCGTTGCCGGGATGCTGGCCTTGTCTGCCGGGCTGGCGCTGGGTCGGGTGTTCACAGCGGCAATGCCGTGGTCTTGACCACGGTGCGCAGTGCGAATGACGAATGCATCTGCGCCACGCCGGGGCAGCCGGGCAACTCGAATTCTTCGATGTGAATATTCGTCTTCGTATTCGTTGACCGACATGCCATTTGAAAAGACTGATTGACGCAACAAGGTTGAAACGTAAGTTCTGCCGAGAGGGCTACTGAGGCGATCTTGTAACGCGAGGACATAGTGGACACGGCAACCATACTTACCGGAGTTATTTTCGCCTCGATTCTAGGCCTTCCGGTCATTCTCATATTTTTACTAATTCGCTTGCGAAGCGAAAAACGGCTTCGGGTGAGTATTGAAAGTCGATTTCGTCCCGTTCTCGATGTGGAAGCGGAAGTGCAGCGCCTCAGCGTTTTGACACGCGAACAAGAAGGCGTGATCGCGAAATTGCGTTCGGACTATCTTGAGAAACGTGCGGTTTACGACCGACTGAAGCGGGAAGTTTCAATTTTCGACGAGAAATTGGCTTTTGCCGAAATGGGAGTCTACGAACCCCATTTTGAATACACCGACAGCGAGGCCTACAAAGCGAAAATCGAGCAAGTCCGTGTCATCCAAAAGGACATGATCTCAGCCAAAACGGCGGTAGTTTGTCCTAATGAGTGGACCGTTGATGGCAGCAAGTCCAAAGGCGCTACCATGACTGGGAGGGGTATTCGCCTAACCCTTCGCGCTTTCAACAATGAATGTGAGGCCGCGATTGCGAACACGCGCTGGAACAATATCAATGCGATGGAAAAGCGGATATTGCGCGCGCGGGAGCAGATCGACAACCTTAATGCTTCAGAAAATATCTATATCAAACAGACCTACCTCGATCTAAAAATCAAAGAACTTTTCCTCACACACGAATTCAGGGAAGAGCTCCGGCAAGAAAAAGAAGAACGCGCCGAATCCTCCCGACTCGCGCGTGAGGAACAAAAATTGCTTCGCGATCTGGAGAACGCCCAACAGGAAGAAGATCGATACAAAAAAATGCTCGCGAACGCACGCGCTGAAGCGGCGAAAATCGACGGGCCGACACTTGATGCATTTACTCAACAGATCGCGTCGCTCGAAAAAGCGCTGGCGGACGCACATGCAAAAACGGAACGAGCTCAGGCCATGGCGGAAAAGACGCGGTCCGGTTTCGTATACATCATCTCGAATGTGGGCTCATTTGGACCTGATGTTGTGAAAATTGGTCTAACCCGTCGCCTTGACCCCTCAGATCGCGTCCGGGAACTTGGCGATGCCAGTGTGCCCTTCATTTTCGATACGCACGCCATGATCTACAGTGATGACGCTCCGAATTTGGAACGCGCGCTTCACTTTGAGTTTGAAAAGGTGAGGATCAACACCGAAAACGTGCGCAAAGAGTTTTTTCGGGTATCGTTGAACGAAGTCGAGGACGCCGTAGCGCGTATTGCGCCAGACGCCGACTTTTTTAAAGACGTCGAGGCGCAAGAGTATTTCGAGTCTTTGGCGCGGCGAAATGCTTTTTTCGCTCAAACCGAATTGACGAACGAAGAAGTGTTTCCTGCTTCGTTGTAGAGGCTGTAGCCGCGAAATCCCAATCGAACTCCACCCTCACAACGGCAGCGCCGTCGTCTTGAACACGGTGCGCAGTGCGAATGACGAATGCATTTGCGCCACACCCGGCAGCCGCGCCAGATGCTGGCGGTGGATGCGGGCGAAATCGTCGGTGTCGCGGGCGACGACTTTCAGCAGGTAATCGGCGGTGCCGGCCATCAGGTGACATTCGAGGATATCGGGCACCCGGGCGACGGCTTTCTCGAAGGCGTCGAGCAAGTCGTCGGCCTGCCCCGACAGGGTGATTTCGACAAACACGGTCGAGCGCCGATCGACGGCGCGCGGATCGAGCAGGGCGACGTAGTTCTGGATCACCCCGGCCTCCTCCAGCCGTTGTACGCGCCGGTGGCAGGCCGAGGGCGACAGGTTGATCTTTTCCGACAGCGCGGCATTCGACATATTGCCGGACTTCTGCAGGTTTACCAGAATCTTCAGATCTAGCGCATCAAGGTCCATTGACGGTGTTTTCTTGCGTGAAAATTATACTTACTCGAATATTATTGCTTGATCGGGATAAAATTCACAAGCTCTTTGCAAAGCAATTCGAAGGCACCTGTGGCAAAGTACGCCCAGCGAATTTTCAACTTCAGGACCACATCATGCTGATCGGCTGCCCGAAAGAGATCAAGAATCAGGAATACCGCGTCGGCATCACCCCGCAGGCGGTACTGGAAGCGATTGCCAATGGCCACAAGGTCATCATCGAGAAAGGTGCCGGTGTTGGCGCCGGATTCCCGGATCCGGATTATATCGCCGTGGGTGCCGGCATTGTTGATAGCCCCGAAGAGATTTTCGCCCGGGCCGAGTTGGTGGTGAAGGTCAAGGAACCGCAGCCGGTTGAGCGGGCGCAGCTGCACGAAGGCCAGGTGTTGTTCACCTATCTGCATCTCGCCCCCGATCCGGAACAGACCCGCGACTTGCTGAAATCGGGTGTGACCGCGATCGCCTATGAAACCGTCACCGACCGCTCCGGCGGCCTGCCGCTGCTGGCACCGATGTCGGAAGTGGCGGGAAAATTAGCCCCGCAGGTGGGCGCTTGGACTCTGCAAAAGGCCAACGGCGGCCGTGGCGTGCTGCTGGGCGGCGTGCCCGGCGTGGCCCCGGCCAAGGTCGTGGTCATCGGTGGCGGTGTGGTCGGCACCCATGCGGCGAAAGTGGCGGCGGGGATGGGGGCGGATGTGACCGTGCTCGATATGTCGCTGACCCGGATGCGCTATCTCGACGATGTTTTCGCCCGCGATTTCAAGACGGTTTACGCCAGCCGCGGCAACACCGCCGTGGCGGTGGCCGAGGCCGATATGGTGATCGGTGCGGTGCTGATCCCCGGTGCGGCGGCGCCGAAACTGGTGTCGCGGGCCCAGCTTGCGACCATGCGGCCCGGTGCGGCGATTGTCGATGTCGCCATCGATCAGGGCGGCTGTTTCGAGACCTCGCATGCCACCACCCACGACGACCCGATCTATGCGGTCGACGGCATCATGCATTATTGCGTCGCCAACATGCCCGGTGCGGTGGCGCGGACCTCGACCATTGCTTTGGGCAACGCGACCATGCCGTTCATGCTGGCGCTGGCCAACAAGGGCTGGCGGCGGGCCTGCGAGGAGGACGAGCACCTGCTGAACGGGCTGAACACCCATTCCGGCCACCTGACCTATGCGGCGGTCGGGCGGGCGCTGGGGCTGGATGTGCTGTCGGCGCGGCTGGCGTTGAAGAAATAATGGCCCGCCTGTGTGGCGGGCCTTGGAAACCTGATTCAGATCTATTTTTTGAGCAGGTCGCGGATTTGCGTCAACAGCTCTTCTTGTGTGGGTCCAGCAGGCGCGGCCGGGGCCGCCGGTTTTGGCGGATTGGCAGCTTCTTTCAGCTTGTTCACGCCTTTGACCAGCATGAACACCACCCAGGCGATGATCAGGAAGTTGATCGCCGCTGTAATGAAATTGCCGTATTTGAACTGAGCTTCGCCAAGCCCGAAACTGAGACCCGAGAAGTCGATGCCACCGACGATCAGTCCGATCAGCGGCTGGATAAGATCGTCAACCAATGACGTGACAATGGCGGTAAAGGCCACACCAATGATGATACCGACCGCGAGGTCCATCACATTGCCTTTGGCAATGAAATCCCTGAATTCCTTGATCATTTTATTCCCCGTCCGAATTTTTTACGTCGGCAGACCATAGCCAATGCTTATTGCGATTGCCAGACTTTTGGGCCATCGCCCCGGTTTCTGTTGACGCTACGTTATTTCCGGGTTCCCGAGGCGCGCCTAGCCGCGCAACGTCCCGCCGGTCGCTTTGCAGACCGAGCTGACGATTGCCTTGGCCACGCCGTCGATTTCTGCATCGGTCAGGGTCTTGTAGCGTGGTTGCAGGCGCACGGCGATTGCCACGGATTTCTTGCCGGTGCCCATCTGTGTTTCAGTTTTCGCACCCTCAAAAACGTCGAAAACATTGACCTCGGCGATCAATGCCTTGTCCGCCGCAAATGCGGCCTTGCTGACAATGGCCGCCTCGATCCGGGCATCGACAACGAAGGCAAAGTCGCGCTCCACCGCCTGAAAACCGGAGGCGTCAAGCGCGGTCCGGGCGAGGTTGCGGGTCTTGGCGAACGGAATGGCGGCAGGAAAAAGGCTAAAGGCAACCGCCGGTCCCTTGACATCCATTCGCGTCAGGACATTGGGATGGGCTTCGCCAAACACAGCCAGCACATTCCTGGGTCCGAGCGTCAGCGCGGCGGAACGGCCGGGGTGGAACCAGTCCGGCACCGACCGGCTGAGGGACAGTTTGCCGATCGCCACGCCGACGCCGGCCAGTGCTGCCTCGACATCGGCCTTGACGTCAAAAATATCAACGGCGCGTCGCGACCCATGCGGCGAGCGTTCCTCGGCAAAGCCGACGCGAATTCCGGCAAGCACCGACGCCATATCGGCCGGTTCGCCACCCGAGAAAACCGGTCCGATTTCAAAGAGCGCAAGGTCAGCGAAACCGCGCGATTGATTGCGCGCCGCCGCAGCCAGCAGGCCGGGCAGCAGATCGGGGCGCAGATGGCTCATGTCGCTGGCAATCGGATTGCCGATCATGACGGCGTCGGTGCCGCCGCCAAACAAGGCGGCGGTCCGTTGGTCAATGAAGGAATAGGTGACGCATTCGTTGTACCCAAGCGCCGCGACCTGGCGGCGTAAGGTGGTTTCCCTTTTTTGCATCGGCGTCAGAACCTGGGTGCTGATACCATCCGAACGCCGCCGCATCGGCACACCGCGAAGCTTGGCCAACGAGGTGACGCGGGCGATTTCTTCGACCAGATCCGCCTGGCCCAGCACATCGGGGCGCCAGCTTGGCACCCAGACATCGGGGGTGTCGCCAGCGCCCGAAACGGTAAAGCCGAGCGCGGTCAGAATGCGCAGTTGTTCGGATTTGGCGATGTCCATACCGACCAGCGAACTGACCCTGGTGCTGTCGAGCGGAAAACTGCGGGCGGTGTCGGGCACCTGCCCGGCAATCACGATTTCCGATGGCGTTCCGCCGCACAGGTCAAGGATCAGCTGGGTGGCAAGCTCGACGCCCTGCGCGGTAAAGGCCGGATCGATGCCGCGCTCGAACCGGTAGCGGGCGTCGGAATTGATCTTGTGCTTGCGTCCGGTGATTGCCGTGGTCAGCGGATCAAAATAGGCGGCCTCGAGAAACACATTGGTCGTGCCGCCGGAGCACCCCGTTGGCAAGCCGCCGATGACCCCGCCAATGGCCAGTGGTCCGGAGGCATCGGTCACCAATGTTTCGCTGCCATCGAATTCATACTGCCGGTCATCAAGCGCCAGCAGGGTTTCGCCCTTGCGGGCCTTGCGGACTTCGACATCGCCCGAAAGCTTGTCGGCATCAAAAACGTGCAACGGCCGGTTGCGGTCGTAGGTCAGGAAATTGGTCACATCGACCAAAGCCGAGATTGGCCGCAATCCGATGGCTTGCAGACGGTCTTGCAGCCATTGCGGCGACGGGCCGTTGCGGACGCCGGTGATGGTGCGGCCGATGAACAGCGGGCAGGCTTTTGCCGCGACGTCGGCATTCAGCCTTACGCTGACCGGGCTGGCGAACTGACCGGGAACCGCACTTGTCGGCCTTGTTTTTTGGGTGCCGATGCCGCGCGCCGCCAAATCGCGGGCAATGCCCTGGATGCCCAGCGCGTCGGGACGGTTCGGGGTTACCTTGATCTCGATCACCGGGTCGCTGATGCCGCGGTAATCGGCGAACCGCATCCCTAGCGGCGCATCGGCGGGCAGATCAATGATGCCGTCATGATTGTCGGACAACATCAATTCGCGTTCGGAACACAGCATGCCGTTCGATTCCACACCGCGGATCACCCCGGATTTCAGATCGACTCCGGTTCCCGGAACATGCGTTCCTACCGGTGCGAACACGCCAATCATGCCGCCTCGGGCGTTCGGAGCGCCGCAGACGACCTGAATTTCCTGCGAAGGATTGTTCGGGCCGTGCAACCAGACCTCGACACGACACAGGCGCAGCCGGTCGGCATTCGGGTGCTGCTTTGCTTCGATCACGCGGCAGATGGTGAAAGCCTCGAGTTTGGCCGCCGGGTTTTCGACGGCCTCGACTTCCATCCCGAGGTCGGTCAGGGCAAACACGATAGCGTCCAGCGCCGCTGACGTTTCCAGATGGTCTTTCAACCAGTTCAAAGTGAACTTCATCCCTGCACTTTCCGCGATTCCGAATGCCTGGGCGGTGCTTAACCAATCCCTGATAAGACCGGAAGGGAAAACGAAACTTGCAGATAATGAAAAAATGCTGTAACTTGATTCATCGCAATCAGAAACTGGTTGCGGACACTGCCTGTGGGGGTAAGTCGATTGGCTTGGTTACGTGTGTTCGCGTCGGACAAATCCGGCGCTGTATCGATTGAGTTTGTGGTTTTGGTTGCCTCCTTGATGGGGGTCGGAACGCTTACGGCGGTAACGGTGCAATCTGGTGCGCTGGTTCGAGCCGGAATCATCGGGCAGGGGCTGGAAGAGGCCCGACAGCTTGCCGATGGTTCGAATGTTCCGCTGATTTTCCCTGATATTGGCGCTGGCGGCATCGTCATCCCCGGCGGTGAAACACCGACCGGCGGCGACGCGGGTGACGCGATCGACATCGTGACCGCAGACGGAGCCGGTGGCGGCGGTGGATTGCCTGGCGGCACCGCCGATACGGATGAATGTCCTGCCGCGCTGATCATGCCCGAGGTCGGGCCGCTGGAATGCATCGAACAGGCGGACACTGACCTTTAGCCCGGCCCGGGAGTGCGCGCTGAATTCCCGGCGCTTCGAGTACCGGGGCATTTGCGCCGGGGCAGGGCAGCGCAAATCTGAATCGAAGAAGGCACGGTCGTCGGCGACGGCATGGTCCGCAACGCCAGCCGGTCGATGCCGATGCCGAAGGCGAAGCAATTGACCCGATCAGTTCTTTGAATTCGCCACGTCCGGAACCAGTGCCAGCCGCAGGCCCAGAGCATGGACGACGCCAAGCAAAGTTGACAATCGCGGATCGCCTTTTGGCGAAAGCGCCTTGTAAAGCGCCTCCCGCGTGACCCCCGCCTCGCGGGCAACTCCGGTCATGCCACGGGCGCGGGCGATGATGCCAAGCGCGTGTGCAATATAGGCGGCATCGCCGGAGGCAATGGCGTCTTCGAGAAGGTAGGCTTGTGATTCGGGGGTCTTTAGGTGGTCGGCGGGATCGAAAGGAGTGGTCTTTAGCATTTCAGGTTTGTCCAATGAATTGCAAGCGATCCGCAACTGTGAACTATAGTTCACAGAACGACGGTAGGTCAAGGCAACATTGGACAATTACGAGTTAGAGCGTGTCTGGCTTAGATTGAAGCATATCCGGCATGACGAAGGTAGTTTTGGCACTCGGTTGGGGTGAAAGCGTCCAGCAAGGTTCCGACCCTTCGCCATGAGCCTTCGATGGTGCGTTCGTCGGCCTTGCGGAAGAGGGTCTTGAGCTTGGCGAAGACCATTTCGATGGGGTTCAGGTCCGGGCTGTAGGGCGGCAGAAACAGCAGATGTGCTCCGGCATTGCGGATCATCTGTCTTGCGGGCCTGCCTTTGTGGCTGCCGAGGTTGTCGGCGATCACGGTGTCGCCGGGGGCCAGCGTCGGGGCGAGGCATTGTTCAACCCAGGCCGTGAAGGCGTCGCCGTTGATCGGCCCGTCGAGTACGAAGGGGGCGGCGATGCGGTCGTGGCGCAGTCCAGCGAGAAAGGTCAGCGTTTTCCAGTGCCCGTGCGGGACATGGGCGGTAAGCCGCTTGCCGCGCTGGCTCCAGCCGCAGGTCCGGGTCATGTTGGTCTTGATCCAGAGCCTGCCCCGGACCCGATCCGGGGTCTCGTCGATGAAGATCAGTCGCTTGGGGTCAAGCCGGTGCTGATGCGCCCGCCAGCGCGCCCGGAACCGCGCCACTTTCGGGCGCATCTGCTCGCTGGCCATCAGCGTTTTTTTTGACGCTCTGTCCCGCACGCCTCACGAAGCGCCAGACCGTGTCGTGCGCCACATGCACGCCGCGTTCGGCCAATTCTGCCGTCAGCGCACGCATGGTCAGGTCGGGCTTCTCGGCCAGTCGCGCCATCAGCCATTCCGCGGCTTCTCCCGCGAGCTTCCGGCGACGGTGTCCGCCGATCTTGCCCACCGCCTGGCCACGACCGGACCGTTGCCGCTGCCCGATGCGGACCGCCGATGCCACCGAAATCCCAAACCGCTTCGCGGCGCCCCGCACCGTCGCCCCGTCACCAAGGGCGGTAGCAACGCGGATCTTCAAATCCATAGACAGTGGTGCTGCCATGCCTGCCGTCCTCCCAAGCCCGGCAGGACAACTGAATCACAAACAAATCACCAAGGGAATCCACTTTAGGATTCAGTCAAATGCGGACATGCCCTAGAATGCGATTCCCAACTTAGTGGCCAATTCTTGTCGGACATATGCAACTGCAACTTCTTTCAATATGCCTAAAGACACGCCACCCACACTGGCAGCACCTGCCTTTGTCTTTGCCCAGATGCCTTCATCGCGAATTGCATCGAGGAAGTCATGTCCCTGCGCGGTAATACGAAAAGTCCCTTTCGCGACATACGTCACAAAACCGACGTCATTCAGCAATTGGATGTGATAATGCTCTTTTTGTTCTTTTTCGCTCATT
>JAYTCN010000504.1:0-2602 GCA_043736475.1 Paracoccaceae bacterium | reverse complement strand
ACGCGCGGTTGATGGGCAACGAGATGGAGCAAGCGGCGCTAATCACCGCCGATCCGGACGATGGTCAGCGAATGATGGCGGTGCTTATGCGCGACGTCGGGGCTGGTTTGCCCGCGGCGGAGCAAGCCGCGACCCAGGCGCGGTTTTTCGATGCAGCGTCCAGCGGCGTTTTTGCCGCCAACCATCGCAACCACTGTGAAGGCGGCGCGATACTGGCCGAAAGGCTGGGGCTTGGCCCTGATGTCGGTCTGGCGCTGTGGTCGATGTACGAACGCTGGAATGGCAAGGGCTCGTTTGGTCAATCGGGCGAGGAAATCGACGTGGCCGCGCGGGTGATGCATGTCGCCTCGGTTGCTGCCCATTTCCACCGAGAAGGCGGCGTGGAACTGGCGGGCGAAGTCTTGCGGCAAAGGTCGGGAAAGTCGCTGGACCCGAAGCTGAGCGGGCTTGTTCTGCAGGATGGCTCGATCTTTCTCGCCGAACCCGACCAGCCACTGGCGCAGGCGGTTCTGGCGGCGGAACCGGGGCCATCGCTGATGCTTGCGGGTGCGGCGCTGACATTGGCGCTGGAGGCGATTGCCGATTTTACCGATGCGAAAATTCCCCAGACACTGGGCCATTCGCGGCGGGTGGCGGAACTGGCATCCAGTGCCGCCCGATTGTCCGGCCTGCCCGGTGCCGACGCTGACGCGCTGGCCTGTGCCGGTTACATCCACGACGTCGGCCGCCTTGGCGTCAGCGCGGGTCTGCTGGCCCGTCCCGGCCCGCTGACCGCGGCGGAATGGGAACGCATCCGCTTGCATCCCTATCTGACCGAACGGGTGTTTGCCGGATCGCCCGCGCTTGCCCCTGCGGCGCGGCTGGCGGCGATGCATCACGAAAGGCTTGACGGGTCGGGCTATCATCGCGGATTGGGCGCGGGTGAGCAGTCCGGCCCGGCACGCATTCTGGCCGCCGCCAACGCCTTTGCGGCGATAACAGAGGAGCGGCCGCACCGGGAGCGCAGCGATGCGGGTGCTGCAGCCAAGGCTTTGACAACGCTGGCGCGCGAGGGTCAGCTTGATAAGCGGGCGGTCGATGCCGTTCTGTCGGCGGCGGGCGAGACATCGAAACAACGTTGTAGCGCGGGCGTTGTTTTGAGTGAGCGCGAGATCGAAGTGTTGCGGCTGCTGGCGCGGCAGAACTCGAACAAGGAAATCGCCCGCGACCTGGGGATTTCCCCCAAGACCGTCGAACACCACGTCAGCCATATTTTTGACAAGACCGGCTGCACCACCCGCACGGGCGCGGCGCTTTACGCCACCCATCACGCGCTGCTGTAAATCTTTGCCTATAGGGGATCACCCCGATGTGCGGCGGTTTTTTTGGTGACAGGTTGATTTCATCTTATCAACAAGGAGAAATCGAAATGTCCACCGAATCCAACAAGAAACTGGCGCAATCCTTTCACTTCGCGTTTGACAGTGGTGACAAAGCCGGGTTCAACGCGATCTGTTCGCCAAAACTCGTCGCAACCATGCCGGGTGCACCCGGACCATTGAGTCTGGAAGCCTTCTGGGCAGCGGGTTCGGGGTTCGTGGCCGCCTTCAGTGAGGCCAAACACACCATGGTTTCACAGGTCGCTGAAGGCGATATGGTCGCTACGCGTCTGGTCTGGCGCGGCGTTCACAGCGGCGATTTTGCCGGTATTCCGGCCACCGGACGCGCCGTCAGCATCGAAGCGATTTCGGTTGATCGCATCGAAAGCGGCAAGATCGTGTCGCACGACGCCTTTTTCGATCTGGCCGCGTTCATGGGCCAGCTGACGGCAATGGCCGCCTGACGCCGTTGCCTCTGGATCACGCGCCGCGTTTGCTGTTGAATGGCAAGCAAGCGCGGCGCGAAGGCAGGGGCGGAATTGCGAGACAACAAGATCATCGTAATGACCGGCCTGCATCTGCTGCAACCGGGCAAGCGCAAGACTGGCGGCGCCCGGCGGAGGGATCGTCGGACGCTGTTCCCGCTGGCAGCCATCATCGCCGATTCCGCGGATTTCGAACTTTCGGTAATCCTGGACCCGGACCCGACCGACAAGTCCCCTTGACCGATCGGCCCCGACCGATCATTCCTGCCCGCCAGCGCGCGCACAACCGGAGTCCCCAATGCTCGAACTACTGACTGATCCGGCCGTCTGGGCCAGCTTCCTGACACTCACGGTGCTGGAAATCGTGCTTGGCGTCGACAACGTCATCTTCATTTCGATCGCCGCCGGTCGCCTGCCCAAGGCGCAACAGGCGCTGGCCCGCTATATCGGCCTGGCCGGCGCGCTGATCCTGCGCATCCTGTTTTTGCTGTCGATCACCTGGATCATCGGGCTGACGGCGCCATTTCTGACGATCGTGAATTTCGAACTCAGCTGGCGCGACGTGCTGATGCTCGCCGGCGGCCTGTTCCTTTTATAGAAGGCGAGCATGGAAATTTTCATCGAGATGGAGGGCCAAGAGCACGCCGAAAAGTCGGTTCCGGCCGGTTTCGCGGCAGTTATCGTCCAGATCATGGTGCTCGATCTGGTGTTTTCGTTCGATTCCGTCATTACCGCCGTCGGCATTGCCGACGAGCTGGT
>JAYTCN010000503.1:0-2603 GCA_043736475.1 Paracoccaceae bacterium | reverse complement strand
CGGACCCGAGGCTGGCAAGGGTTTCGGAATGCCTGTCGTGGGCCGCTACGGCGGGCCAGCCGCGAAGTCTTTGGCTGGAATGGGATCTGCCCGAAGGGCAGGGGCCGGGCACCGCAGGGCCCAGCCTGTTTCTGGCGCCCCCCACATCGCCACCGGCCGATTTGGACAGGTTCTTCAGTCAGGCACTGCGGACACTTGGGGCCGGTCCACTGGATCGCAATCTGGACCGGGTGTTGCAAAACCTGCCGCCCGGGACCGCGTTGCGCCAACTGGGCGTCATGGTCGCGCGCCCGGTGCCAATCGTGCGTCTGGTTCTGGACACGCGCACCAGGGCGGGCGCCGAGGCCGTGATCAAGGCACTTTGCCCGGACCTGCGCGGCGCGGTTTCCAAACTGTTCGCGCTTCCGGGATTTTCCGCGTCGCCCCGGCTTGATCTGGACCTGACGACCGACGGCATTGGCCGACGCCTGTCGCTGGAATTGCCGTCGCAGGCGATCCCGGACGCGGCAATGTCAGACTGTCTGGCGCGACTGTCGGCCAAAGGCGTCGTTCACCCCAGGGCGGCCCACGCTTTGGCTTTCTGCGCCATCTGGCGCGGATTAGACCCGCACAGCACCTGCGGCCTCAGCCATTTGAAGGCCACGATCGACCCTGAAGGACGAATTGACCTGAAAGCCTATATCGGACTTGTGGCCGTGCCCGCGTTGATCCTGACATGAATTGCGAAAGGCAACCATTTCCATGACGACCGCAGCGTCGGAGCAAACAGCAACCAGTTTTGCCCTGCATCCCGAAACGTCAGACGGGTCGCCGGTCTTGGCCGCACTGTCACCCGGCGCCGAAGACGATGCAGATTTTCAGGCACGCGCGGCCCGGGTGCGCGACTTGAGCGGAAAGGCCGAACCCTGGCTGTTGCGCCCGTTGCGGCTGGAACACCGGGGGCGGTCGGAGTGCCTGCTGATGGAGGCGCCGCTGGGTCCGTCGCTGGCGACCTTGATGAATGCGACGCGGCCCGACCCCGGCGAAGTCTTGCGCCTTGGCCTGCGTCTGGCCGAAGCGATCGACGGTCTGCACGAGGCCCGTTTGCACCACGGACGCCTGTCGCCCCATTCCGTGTTCTTCCGACCCGTGGACGGCCGCTTGCAGGTCGCCTTGTTCCCCGAAAGCCTGCAACGGCGGCCGGGAACTCAGGGGCATTTTGCCGACTGTCCCCTGGATCAGCTTGCCTTTCAGGCCCCCGAACAGACCGGCCGGCTGTCGCGCGGCGCCGACCGCCGGGCCGATTTCTTTGCGCTGGGCGCCATCCTGCATTTTCTGGTCGAAGGCCGGCCGCCCTTTGCCGCGCTGGACCGGATGGAGCTTTTGCACCAGATCATCGCGACGCCCGCCCCGGTTGCTGCGCTGGCCCCACCCGGGCTGCGACGGATCATCGAGCGGCTTTTGTCCAAAGCCCCCGAGGACCGCTATCAGACGGCGTGGGGCATCTTGCAGGACCTGCGGCTTTGTCTGCGGCGAGCCGAATCCGGCGATACCTCGGAATTCCCACTGGGCGAGGCCGACGTTCAGGCGAACTTTGCCTTCCCAAGTGGCCTGTTCGGACGCGAGAACGATCTTGCTGTGCTGCGCGCCATGGCGGCCCGACGGGTTGACGGGTCGGACCATGCGGCGTCGTTGATCCTGGTTGGCGGGTACAGTGGGACCGGAAAATCCTCATTGGTTGCCGCCTACCTTGACGAGGCGCGACGGGATGGGGCCGTGACGATCGGCGGCAAACACGACCAGTTGCAGACGCTGCCCTACAAGGCAATCATCGAGGCGCTGCGCGGGTTTGTGCAGCAATCTCTGGCCGCCGCGCCCGAAATCCGCGCTGCCTGGCTGGCGCGCCTGCAGGCCCGGGTCGGGGCGGGCCTTGATGCCTTGGTGACGTTTGTGCCCGAACTGGCGTTGGTGGTGGGCGACCAGATCACGCCGGATCGTATTGACCCGGGCGAGCGCGAAGAGCGGTTTCAGCAAGCGATGCGCGGCTTGTTTGAAACGCTCGGCACGCCGCAGGCGCCAGCGATCCTGTTTCTTGATGACCTGCACTGGGCCGATGCGGCCACGTTCAAAGTCATCGAGGATCTGGCGACGGCATCGGAGGCGCGCCACCTGACGATCATCGGCGCCTATCGGTCAAACGAGATCACCAGCAACCACCCGTTGACCGCCATGTCCCGCCGCCTTGGCGAAAGCGGCCTGCCGCGCCGCGCGCTGGAGGTCGCCCCCCTGGGGTTTGAGGCGGTTGCCCAGATCATTCAGGCCACCCTGTCGACTGGCCGCGACCGTGTGCTTGACCTTGTGCGCCCGCTGCTCGGCAAATCAGCGGGCAATCCGTTCCACCTGCGCCAGTTGCTGGCCACGCTGCACGAAAATGGCGACATCAGTTTCGACCGCAAGGCCGGGCAATGGACGTGGCAGATCGAGCGGATCCAGATGCGGATGGTCGATGCCGACATCGCCCGACTGCTGGCCGAACGGATCGACCGGCTGTCGCCGGACACGCGGGAAACCCTGGCACTTGCGGCCTGTTTCGGGGCGGAGTTCACCCCGGACATGCTGTCAAT
>JAYTCN010000502.1:0-14853 GCA_043736475.1 Paracoccaceae bacterium | reverse complement strand
TTCTCACGACCGGTAGTCGGCATTGATCGAGACATACTGATGGGTCAGATCGCAGGTCCATACCGTGGCGCGACCCTTGCCGAGGCCCAGATCGACGTTGATTTCGATCTCGTCACGCTTGAAATAGCGCGCGCCGTCAGCTTCCTTATACTCCGGCGCCATCCAGCCCTTGTCGGCAACCAGAATGTCACCAAACCTGATCGACAATTTGTCGCGATCGGCAGGTTCACCCGACTTTCCGACCGCCATGACGATCCGGCCCCAATTCGGATCCTGCCCGGCGATAGCCGTCTTGACCAGCGGCGAATTGGCGATTGACATGCCGATTTTCCGACCGGAAATGTCGGACGTCGCCCCGGTAACGTTGACGGCGACGAATTTCGTCGCCCCCTCGCCATCACGGACAACCTGGTGTGCCAGATCGAGCATCACCGCACCCAGGGCAGCCTCGAAAACTTTCGCGTCCTGACTTTTGCGCTTGGTTATCCTGTGATTGCCCGCATGGCCGGTTGCGGCCAGCAGCAGGGTGTCCGACGTCGACGTGTCAGAATCGACAGTAATGCAATTGAACGTTTTGTTCGTCAGATCGGTTAGAATTGCCTGCAAGACCGTTTGATCCACGGCGGCATCGGTAAAGATATAGACCAGCATGGTGGCCATATCGGGCGCTATCATGCCCGAGCCCTTGGCAAACCCCGCAATCCGAACCGTCGCATCGCCCAGTTGCACGGCCAGAGCGCTGCCTTTTGCGAAGGTATCGGTCGTCATGATCGCCTGCGCCGCCGCCCCGGCATTGTCGGGCGACAAATTTGCGACGAGTTGCGCCAGCTTGTCGGTGATCCGTTCATGCGGCAGTGGTTGACCAATCACGCCCGTCGAAGACAGAAACACATGCTCGGCAGGTATGCCTAACGCCTTGCCCGCCGCTTTGGCAGTGGCCTTGGCGCCCAACCAGCCGGCGTTGCCGGTAAAAGCGTTGGAATTGCCCGAGTTGACGACGATACCAAATCCCTTGGCGGCAGCTTTACCCGATGCCAGCCTGCGCAGCGCGGCTTCGCACCAAAGCACGGGAGCCGCGCGTGTCGACGAACGGGTGAACACGCCCGCCATCGATGATCCGGGTGCAACTTCAGCCAGCATCACATCCAGCCGATCCTTGTACCTGACCCCGGCAGCAACGGCCGCAAATCGAACGCCGCCAATCGTCGGCAGTTTCGGAAAGCCGGACTTGGGCGCAAGCGGGGAAACGATGCTGATTTTCGCCATGTCGCATCCTTACGGTTTGGGGTTCATCACCAGTTCGGCGTCGCGGATCGCATTTATCGGTACTGCGTCGGCCCGGCGCTCGATTGTACCTGCCTGGCGGAGTCCCTCCAGGGCTGTTTCCAGCGCCTTTTGCTGCAGTCCGGCAATCAACCCGGCCCGAACTTCGTCGATCGTCGGCAGCGGTTTCTGGCGCGCCTCAAGAACTTTGACGATGTGCCAGCCGAACTGCGATTCGATCGGCGCCGAATATTTGCCGACGTCGGTTGCCACCACGGCATCCTCGAATGGCTTGACCATGGTACCGAGGCCAAACCATCCCAGATCACCGCCCCCCCGGGCGGACGTATCCGACGAAAATTCTGCGGCCAGAGCAGCAAAATCACCGCCGGCGTCCAGTTTGCCGATAATGTCTTTTGCTTCCTGCTCAGTAGCCACCAGAATATGCGCCGCATGCCATTCCTCTTCCGGTGCGACCTCGCCGTACGCTTCGAGATAGGCGACCTGAATTTGGTCTTCGGTGATCTCAATATTGGCAACCTTGTTGACCTGGCTTGTGGCCAGCAAGGCGCGCAATTCGTTATCCACCGCCAATTGCACCTGATAGGGAACACCGCCCGCGTCGCTAATTTCTTTGCCTCCCAGCAATTCCTGATCGATCAACTGGTCCAGGATACCCGGAAAAAGCGTCTCATCGGGCAGATTTTGGTACTCGGAGGGCAACTTTGAACGCAGAAGAATCATATGGCCTAAGGTAATTTCCTTGCCGTTCACGACCGCAACCACGGTGTTTCCATCGTATGGGACCGCCGGATCAGTCGCGCTCGTATCTTGTGCCCAGACAGGTTGGATGGTTCCGACAGCAACGGCCAGGACAATTGTCGGCATCAGAAGGCGCATCAGTTTCTCCGTCTTTTCCCCGGCGCGGGACACTACAAGGTTTCGGCACCTGCGCCCACCTGACGTTGACACCGGATCACCCGCCGCTTACATCACGCCCGGGATTTTCGGGTCAGATTGCCGACGCATTGCCCCATTTACGACGTAGAAGTCACAGGGACAAGAACCTCTGAGCGTGTGTCGGGGCAAGAATCGGATTGACCGCTGCGGCGCGATGGCGCGACCGCCAAGAACGGATAGGATGCGTTTATATGTTGGGTTTGGGTACGCTCGCCAAAAAGGTTTTTGGCACGCCGAATGACCGCAAGATCAAGGCGACTTTGCCGCTGGTGGCCAAAATCAACGCATTGGAACCTGCGGTAAAGGCCCTCAGCGATGATCAGATTTTGGCCCGCGCCGCGGAATTCCGGGACCGTCTTGCGAAAGGCGAAACCCTGGACGCGCTGTTGCCGGAGGCATTTGCGACCGCGCGCGAAGCCGCATTACGAACGCTTGGACTTCGCCCGTTCGACGTTCAGCTGATTGGCGGAATCTTCCTGCACCAGGGCAATATCTCGGAAATGAAGACCGGTGAGGGCAAGACGCTGATGGCCGTCCTGCCAGTGTATCTGAACGCCCTGACCGGGCGCGGGGTGCATGTGGTGACCGTCAACGATTATCTGGCCCGTCGCGACGCCGCCTGGATGGGAAAAGTTTATCATGCCCTTGGTTTGACCGTTGGCGTGGCTGTTCCTGGCATGAACGAGACCGACAAAAAGGCCGGTTACAGCGCCGACGTCACCTATGCGACCAACAACGAACTGGGTTTTGACTATTTGCGTGACAACATGCGCAGCGACCTGAGCCAGATGCTGCAACGCGATCACTACTTTGCCATCGTTGACGAAGTTGGCTCGATTCTGATCGATGAGGCGCGCACGCCCCTGATCATTTCTGGCCCGACAGAGGATCGATCTGATCTCTATAGAAAAGTCGACGCGATTATCCCCAGCCTGACCGGAGACCACTTCGAAATCGACGAGAAGACCCGCTCGGCGACCTTGACCGAAGACGGCAACGAATTCGTTGAGCGCCGGCTGCATGCCGATGGCCTGCTTGCCCCTGATGCAAATTTCTATGACCCCGAAAGCACGACGCTGGTCCACCACGTCAATCAGGGCCTGCGCGCCCACAAATTGTTCCGCAAGGACAAGGATTATATCGTTCGCAACGACGAGGTGATGCTGATTGACGAATTCACCGGGCGCATGATGCAAGGCCGACGCATGTCGGAAGGGTTGCACCAGGCGATGGAAGCCAAGGAAGGCGTCGAGATCAAGCCAGAAAACGTGACGCTGTCTTCGGTCACGTTTCAAAACTATTTCC
The DNA here is from genome assembly GCA_043736475.1 of Paracoccaceae bacterium. GTDB lineage: Bacteria > Pseudomonadota > Alphaproteobacteria > Rhodobacterales > Rhodobacteraceae > JANMOK01. Next base: position 11,325 of record JAYTCN010000502.1, on the reverse strand, counting down.
GCCTCTACGAAAAGCTGTCGGGTATGACCGGCACAGCATCGACCGAAGCTGACGAATTTTTCGAGATCTACCGCCTCGGCGTGGTCGAAGTGCCCACTAACATGCCCATCGCCCGCAAGGACGAACACGACCAAGTCTATCGTACCGCCCGCGAAAAATATGCGGCGGTCGTCAAAGCCATCGGTCAGGCGCATGAGCGCCAGCAACCGATTCTGGTTGGCACAACCTCGATTGAAAAGTCCGAACAGCTTGCTGAAATGCTAAAGGCGGCGAATATCCCGCACAACGTTTTGAACGCCCGTTATCACGAGCAGGAAGCCGCGATCATCGCTGATGCCGGTGTTCCGGGTGCGGTCACCATCGCCACCAACATGGCCGGTCGCGGCACCGATATCCAGCTCGGCGGCAACGTTGACCGGCTGGTGAACGAGGCGCTGGAAGCGGCAGGCGAACACGCCGATGCGCCCGGAATTCGCAAACAGATCGAAGCCCAGGTCGGTGACGCCAAGAAAAAAGCCCTGGAGACCGGCGGGCTCTACGTTCTGGCCACCGAACGCCACGAGAGCCGCCGCATCGATAACCAGCTGCGCGGGCGATCCGGTCGTCAGGGCGACCCGGGGCGCACGTCGTTCTTTCTCAGTCTCGAGGACGATTTGATGCGCATTTTCAACTCGGGCAGCCTCGACAAAATGCTCGGCCGTCTCGGCATGGGCGAGGGCGAGGCGATCATTCACCCCTGGGTCAACAAGGCATTGGAAAAAGCCCAGGCCAAGGTCGAGGCGCGCAATTTTGATATCCGCAAGAACCTGCTCAAATTTGACGATGTGATGAACCAGCAGCGCAAGGCGATCTTTGGCCAGCGCCGCGATATCATGGAAGCCGACGACCTGTCCGACGTGGTCGGAGACATGCGCCACGACGTCATCGAGGACATTGTCGCCGTCCACATGCCCGAACGCGCCTATGCCGAACAGTGGACTCTCGACGGCTTGCATGCCGACGTGATCAAGCATTTCAACGTCGAATTTCCGATCAAGACCTGGGCAGCGGAGGAAGGCGCGGACGACGCGACATTGCGCGAAAGACTGCGCGACGAAACCGATCGAATCATGGACGAGAAAGTCGCCCGTTACGGCACCGAAACGATGCGCAACGTCGAGAAACAATTGCTGTTGCAAAGTATCGACCAGCATTGGCGCGAACACCTTCTGACATTGGAGCATCTGCGGGCGGTCATCGGGTTTCGCGGTTACGCCCAGCGCGACCCGCTCAACGAGTACAAGAACGAGGCTTTCAGCCTGTTCGAGCGCTTGTTGGCGCATTTGCGCGTCAGCGTCACCGACAAGCTCTCACGCGTGCAGATCATGACCGCCGCAGAGCAACAGGCGTTGGTGGCACAGATGCAGGCTGTGCAAGCAGCGGCGTCGGCGAAAACGCCTGCGGTCGCTCCAGTGTTTGCATCCGCCGCCGCTCCGCTTTTGCCAATCGACCAAATGCCCGCTGGTTGGGAACATACCGGTCGAAACTCGAACTGCCCCTGCGGTTCAGGCAAAAAGTTCAAGCACTGCCACGGGGCGGCATGAGTTTATCGGGCGACCCGGCCGAAGTACTTGATTTCGGGCCCGGTCATGTCGGGCAGACCTGGGACGACGTTTTGGCTTGCGCTTGCGACACCTGCGCCGGACCAGCGATTTCCCCGGACCGGGCACCGTCCCCGCCCGATTCGACATCCGGCTACCGACAGCATTGATCGCTGGTGGTGCCGTTAGCGGTCGTGAATCCCGAATTGCCAGCAAAATCGGGCCACTAGCGGCAGATCTGCCACGATTACGCCGTTTTCCCTGATTAATCAGACACCTTGGCGCTGGGTGGGTGCCGAATCGCGGCTGCTTTCGCGATATGCCGACAGGTCGAACCCGCCGACGCCACGCGTATCGATTGGTTTTGCCCCGTGTGGGGGCGTGGAACGGGAATGCAGACGTGAAAGTCTCTGACCATACCATGACCATCATGACCGGTCTTGTTCTGACCGTTACCATTGGCATGTTGGCACAAAACAGTGAATCGATCATGGCTGGTCTGTCGGGCGGGAACATACTCAGGGTCCAGGATGACGCATACACCGTGCGCGCCGGCAAACCACAGATGCTGGACGTGTTGCTTAATGACCAATTTACCCGGAATTCTGACGAAAGCCCGATCGTCATCGTCAACAACCCAAGTTGTGGCTCCCTGAGTATTTCCCGGGGCCAGGTTCAGTTTTTTGATTCGGAAACCTGTCGGGACGAAGTGCAGTTCACCTATTGCCTGGCAGCTGACGCCCAATGTTCCATCGCTACTGTCGCTCTGCAAGTGCTTCCGCCTGCCGGAAACGCCCCGGTCGCGGCAAGCGCCGCAGTGGCGGAATTGGCAGCGTCGCCAGCACCATCCGACCCGATGCCGGAAATTGCCCTTGCCGAAGCGCCGACGCCGAGCCCGTCGTCCGAGCCAATGGAAGTGACCCCGCAGTCTGCCATCGCGTCGATGCAGGCGCCAGACCCGGCGGCGAAACCGGAAGATCCGGCATTGGCCGAAAACTTTGACCTGTCGGGCGTGCCGGAGATTGCGCCGGATAGCGGTGTCTTTGGTGGCACCACGAACCAACCCGTCGTTGCCGCGAGTGCCGGAATTCCAGCGCCATTGTCGGCAGAAACCGGCGAAGTCCGATTTGCCAGTCTTTCGGGGCCGCGCCCGAAAGATGGCATTGCAGCAAAGCCGGAGTCGGGCGAAACTGGCGTCGCGTTGGCCGCGAATGTTAGCGCACCCGCAATGCCTGAGACGGCGGATTTAACCGGGCAATTCACGGTGGCGCTTGCTGCAGTGGTAATGCCGCAACCAGAACCCGATCCGGAACCGGAACTTGCCTGTACCGTGGACGTTGTTGCCAATCCTGCGCCTGGCGGGGAAATTGCGCTGACGGTCAACGCCCCGTGCCTGCCAGGTTCTGCTTTGACCGTTCGACAGGGCGCTTTTGAATTTTTGGCGTTCACCGACGCTGGCGGAATATTTCAGGGCAATTTCCCCGCCTTTGCGATTGAAGCGGTCGTCAGCGTCGATCTTGCCGATGGCATCGCCAAATCTGTCCCGGTAACGGTACCCGATGCCGAGCGCTTTACCCGCGTGGCGCTGCTGTGGTCCGGCTCCGTCGACCTCGATCTGCACGCCAGAGAATATGGCGCCAAGCCCGGCCAGGCAGGTTACGTTTGGTCGGGCGATCCTTCCAGCTATCGTCAATCACGCCAATCTGGCGGCGGCTATCTTTTGAGTTTCGGCAGCGGCGACGCTTTTGCCGAGATTTACACGATGCCCTTGTCGAAACGGCAGGCCAATGGCGTGATCGACTTGTCCTTGCATGTGGCAGACGGCACGCGCGCCTGCGATCAGGGAATTGAACTGCGGGTATTGCGATTTCAGGGCGGAAACTCGGATGCCTCAAATGTGCGGTTCACACTGGGACCTTGCGGCGATAATATGCCTGGGTATGAAGTATTCAACGCGCTCGGCGATCTTCGGCTAGCGGCGCGGTAAGCACTAGCGACTCCAACCCCCCGGCCCGCCGGAAACAGGCCCGACAGGCAAAAATCCATGAAGCACTTGATCCGCGCGTTAATATTCGCCGCTACCCTGACCGGGGCGACAACGGCCCATTCAGGGGAGGTCACGCTAAAATCCCATGATGGCTCCATGTCAATGACGGGTGAATTGGTCGGATTCGATGGCCAGTCGTTCACCATCCAGTCGGCCATCGGCGAAGTCTCGGTTGACGCGTTTCAGGTCGATTGCATCGGTGAAGATTGTCCGGTTCGCGCGTCGGTTGCCGGTGATTTCACCATCAGCGGCGCCAAGACTGTGGGCTCGACTCTCTTGCCGCCACTTCTGGAATCATTTGCCATCGACCAAAACGCCACCGCCATACGCAATGTCGGAAGCGCCAGCGAGTTAACTTTAACCATATCCGCAGATGGAGCCAATTCCGCCAGCACGATAACCGTCAAGATGCCGGGAACCGCCGCTGGAGTGATGGAACTGGCAGAAGGCACCGCCGATATTGCGGTATTGTCGCGCCCGATCAGCGCGGCGGAGACTGCGGCAATCGGCGGCATCGGTCAGCAAATAATTCTTGCACTCGATGCGCTGGTGCCGGTGGTTGCGGAAACCAATCCGTTACGCTCGATCTCCGAGCAGGACCTGGCGTCGGTTTTTTCCGGCGGTGTTGTCAACTGGGCCGATCTTGGCGGGCCGGATGCTCCGATCACCATGTACATGCGGGAAACTGCCTCGGGCACACGCGATGCCTTCGACCAGATCGTCATGGACCCGTTCATCGCCGAACTCGCCGACGAAGCGACGATCCTGCCAACCGACGAAGAAATCGCCGATGCCGTTGCCGCTGATCCAAATGCCATAGGCATTGTCAGCCTCGCTGCCGCCCGCAACGCCCGCGTTCTGCCAATTTTGGGCATTTGCGGTATTGAGACACCGGCGACACCTTTCACGATCAAGACCGAAGAATATCCGCTCAGTCGACGCATTTTCATTGTCAAGCCGGCAGGCGAAACGGTGCCCACGGCTGATTCCTTTCTCAACTACATTGAATCGGACATGGCGCAATTCGAAATTGCCGATGCTGGCTTTGTCGATCAGCTGATCGAACCAGTCGCCGTCGATCAGCAAGGTGCGCGCTTTGCCACGGCGATGATGCCGAGGCTGTCCGACACAACGCTGGAGCATTTGCAGGCAATGATGGCCAATTTGATGATGGCCGAGCGACTGACCGTCACGTTCCGATTCACGGCGGATCCGGTAGATCTGGATGAGCGCGCCAAGGCCGACGTCAACCGCCTTGCCACCTTGCTCGCCGAAGGAGCCTATTCGGGTCGCGAAATTATTTTCGCCGGATTTACAGATTCGGAAGGATCGATGAGCAAGAACCGCGACCTTTCCTCAACCCGCGCGTCGCAAATCCGCGATGCGCTTTTGGCCGCCGTTCCGGCAGGGGCGCTCGACAAAGTTACGTTGACTGTCGTCGGTTATGGCGAAACCTCACCGCTCGCTTGCAACGAGATTGCCAGCGGTCGGGCGGTTAACCGGCGAGTCGAAGTCTGGGTAAAGTGACGTTTCCGGTCACCCGCCACAAGGTGGCGCTGTATCCAATATCTTGTGGATAAGCCGAATAGTTACGCGACATACAGTTCTTTGCGGTTGACTCGGGTCGCTGTCCTGTCGAATCCTGTACATTCAGGAATCAATAGGACCATCACCGTTGCATTTTACCCGCCTGCGCTTGCTGGGCTTCAAAAGTTTCGTCGATCCGACCGAACTGGTCATCGCGCCTGGCCTTACGGGCGTGGTCGGACCAAACGGTTGCGGCAAATCGAATCTGCTTGAAGCTCTGCGCTGGGTCATGGGAGAGAACCGGGCATCGGCCATGCGTGGCGACGGCATGGATGATGTGATCTTTGCCGGCGCTGCCAGCCGACCGGCCCGGAACTTTGCCGAGGTCATGCTGGCAATCGACAATGCCGACCATATTGCGCCGCTGGCGTTCAACGATTCCGACCAAATCGAGGTGATCCGCCGGATCACCCGCGACGCCGGTTCTGCCTATCGGACCAACGGTAAGGAGGTGCGCGCTCGTGACGTGCAAATGCTTTTCGCCGACGCATCGACAGGTGCCCATTCGCCGTCGCTGGTTCGGCAGGGTCAAATAGCGGAACTGATCAGCGCCCGCCCAACCGCACGCCGTCGCGTGCTGGAAGAGGCCGCGGGAATTTCCGGACTGTATCAGCGTCGTCACGAAGCCGAGCTGAAACTGAAGGCAACCGAAGCCAATCTGGAGCGCATCGCCGACATTCTGGAAGCACTGGATGGTCAATATCGGGCGCTGGAACGACAAGCAAAACAAGCCGCGCGCTATCGCGAAATAGCCGAAGAGCTGCGTCAATCCGAAGGGCTCTTGCTGTATCGCCGTTGGCGTGAGGCCGAGACGGCTCGCGAAGCTGCCGACGCAGACCTTCTGCAAGTCACGCGGTTTGCGGCGGTGGCGCTGACCGCAGCAGCGTCGTGCGCCAAAGCAAGGACCGAAGCCGAGAAACTAATTCCTCCGCTGCGCGAGGAAGATGCGATTGCCGCCGCCGTATTGCAGCGATTGACGCTGGAGCGGGCAAGCCTGGCCGAACAGGAATCTCGCGCCCGTCAGACGATCATTTCGATCACCAGGGATTTGGCGCAGCTTGAAGGGGATCGCGACCGTGAAACCGGTTTGAACCGGGATGCAACGGAAACGATTGTCAGGTTGAAAAACGAAGCCGCGTCGCTGGAGCAGGCTGACCAGGGTCGAGAAACGCGCCTGAATATTCTGCGGGCCGAGGCGCAATCTGCTGCAACGGCATTGGATGACGTCGAGACAGCCCTGGACGCTGCCACCGGCGACGCCGCCCGATTGGCCGCTCGTCATTCAGCGGCCGCCAGACGGCTTGAAGACGCGACGCAGACAGCAAACAAACTTGATGCCGAACTCGCCATTGCGCAATCGGCTGTATCGGTGTGCGAGGCAGATCTGGCGCGCACCCAATCCAATCGCGATAGCGCCGTAACCGCCGAAGCCGGGGCAACTCTGGCCGCCGCCAGTGGCGAAAAGGCACTCGCGCAAGCGGAGGCCGCCCGTGCAGAAGCACTGGCCGCAGATCATGATATGCGATCCGCGCTTTCGCAGATTGAAGGCGAGTTGCGGGCGCTGGAGGGTGAACGCACCGTGTTGCGAAGGCTGATCGAACGCGATCGCGGTGCCAAGGGGCAGGTTTTGGACTCCGTCCGGGCGCAAAATGGCTACGAGGCTGCGTTGGGTGCGGCTCTCGGCGACGATCTGAAGGCACCTGAAATCGATTTCAGCGGCACAACGGGCTGGGTGGAAACCGGCAATAATGGGCAGATTGCATTGCCGGCAGGCGCAATTTCCCTGGCCAATTTCGTCAACGGTCCAGCAGTTTTATCCCGGCGACTCGCGATGACCGGCGTGGTTGCCCGCAGAGACGGTTTGAACCTGCAATCAGTACTGTCTCCCGGCCAACGCCTGGTCAGCCCTGAGGGCGATCTTTGGCGCTGGGATGGTTTCCGGGTGCATGCGGATGACGCGACATCGTCCGCTGCGTTGCGCCTTCAACAAATGAACCAATTGGCCGAACTGGATGACAACTTTACCCGGGTTGGCCTGCAAGCAAACACTGCGCGTCAGGCGCGTTCTGCGTCAGGACTGCGTCTCGAGAATTCTCAGGCCGCCGAACAGTCCGCACGACATCAGCGGCGCGAAAGCGATGAGCAGGCAACCGCTGCGACCCGGGCGCTGAGCAGGGCGGAAGCTGACTTGGGTATGCTGTCCGGACGGCTTGAAACATTGAAATTGACCGTCTCGCGGCGGCAGGAGGAACTGTTTCTGGCGCAAGAACAATTGCAGGAGGCTCAGTCCGGTTTGGGTGTCCTCGGCGACATCAACGCGGCGCAGGCGACAGTCGAGACGCGCAAGATCGCAGTCGAGGCCGCAAGGATAACCATGATGGCCAAAAGAGCCGCCGCAGATGAGTTGCGTCGCGACGGCGAGGCACGCGCGGCACGCGCGGCGGAAATTAAACGCGAATCCACGAACTGGTCTGCGCGCCGTGATTCTGCTGGTGCGCGGCTCTCCGATTTGGATGATCGCATCAATAGTGCGGGCACACGGCTTGAAAGTGCGCGGACTTTGCCCGGGGTGATTGTCGCGCGCCGAACCGAACTCGATGTTTCAGCCGAACTGTCGGAGCTGCGGCGGCGAAATGCAACCGACGCCCTGGCTCTGGGCGAAGCCGGATTGCGCGCGGCTGAACGCGAAGAGAGGGCGGTCGAACATGCTGCAGCCGATGCCCGGGAGGCCCGGGCTCGCGGCGAAGCGGTCGCCGAGGCAGCCAGATCCCGGACGCAGATAGCCGAAGATCATCTGCTGGCAGAAACCGACCTGACACCATCCGAGCTTCTTGAAAAACTTGCTGCCGACCCCGAAAAGATGCCCCTGCCGGACCAGATAGAGGCCGACGTCGCCCGACTGCGACGGCAGCGCGAGGCATTGGGAGCCGTCAACTTGCGAGCCGAAGAGGACGCCCGTGAAGTGGCGGAAGAGTCGGCGCGTCTTGCAGCCGAAAAGGCCGATTTGGCGGAGGCCATCGCCAAACTGCGACAAGGCATTGCCGGACTGAACCGTGAGGGCCGCCAACGCCTTCTGGATGCATTCGAGCAGGTGAACCGGAATTTCAGCCAGCTGTTCAAGACTTTGTTCGGCGGTGGCGAAGCCAGGCTTGTTTTGGTTGAAAGCGATGACCCGCTCGAAGCCGGCCTCGAGATCATGTGCCAGCCGCCCGGCAAGAAATTGTCCACCTTGTCGTTGCTGTCGGGAGGCGAGCAGACGCTAACCGCTTTGTCACTCATTTTTGCGGTGTTTCGGGCCAATCCTTCGCCGATCTGCGTGCTGGACGAAGTCGACGCGCCTTTGGATGACGCCAATGTCGGGCGGTTCTGCGATTTGCTGGACGAAATGACCCGGATCACCAACACCCGGTTCCTGATCATCACCCATCATGCTGTCACCATGTCGCGCATGGACCGGCTTTACGGGGTGACGATGGCGGAAAAGGGCGTCAGCCAGTTGGTGAGCGTGGATTTGCGCGGGGCAGTGGGAATGGTGGCTTGAACAGTCTTTAGAACGTGATTTGATGTGATCGTCATTTGCGGCAATTAAGGAAACCTTAGTGCAACAAATGGAACCTTCATGGCCTTGAAAACCGTCGCGCTTGTCCTTGGCCTTTCGGCTGTACTCAACATTGCCCCGCCCGTATTTGCCCAAGACGCCATGACCGTCGCCAGCGGCGATTTTCGCGACGCCGATAACGTGCATCGTGGAAGTGGCGTGGCTTCGATCAGCAAGAATGCATCCGGCGAATATGTGTTGAACCTGCAACGTTTTTCAACCACGCCGGGGCCGGATTTGGAGGTTTGGTTGGTCAAAGCAAGCGGGATTACGACGGCTGATCAGGTTTTGGCCAGCGAGTATCTGTCGCTTGGCGCATTGCAGTCACCTACCGGCGACCAAACTTATACGGTCCCAGCGGGCATGTCGCCGGATGGATATGCTTCGGTCGTGATCTGGTGCAAAAGTTTCAGTGTGCTGTTTTCGGCCGCCGATCTAACCGCATCCGCCATGTAACCCCTTGTGGGTTTTGCGGTCAGTGACTAGTTTTGGCGGTCAATTTATCCAACATCTGGAACCCAACTCCATGCCATATTCCATGCACGCTGCCACTGTGCCCATGTTTCTGTCGGGTCTGAATTCTTTGCGCATCACGCTTGATAAAGCTGCGGCCCATGTGCGCGACCATAATCTGAGCGAGGCGGCGTTTCTGGAATCGCGGTTGATCGACGACATGTTGCCGCTGAAGCGGCAGGTCATGATTGGCACCGATCACGTCAAAAGCACCTTGCACCGCCTGGCTGGTAGCGAAATGCCGAGTTGGCCGGATACCGAGACCACTTTTGCCGAGTTGCAAATTCGCGTGCAAAAGGCGGTCGACTTGGCCAAGTCTTTTTCCGAGACGTCTTTGGAAGGGTCGGAAAGTCGCGCTATCGAGTTCAAGACCGGCGGCGCGATGATGACATTGAAGGGCGCGGATTATGTGCCGCGCTACGGTTTCCCGAACTTCTGGTTCCACGTTACAACTGCCTATTCGATTTGCCGCGCGAAAGGCGTGCGGATTGGCAAGGGCGATTTTCTGGGTCGCGAATAAGTTTCAGTTTTCTGCGTCAAGCAGGCCAAGTTCCATAAGCTCGGCCTCGAACAAGTCATCGGCTTGGTCTTGTGAATAGCCAAAACTTTGCATCCAAGCGAAGGCCTCGTGCATGGCGACGGGGTTCAACGCGCACCAGCGGTCGCGGCCTTCGCGGATTTGGGTTACGAAGCCAGCTTCGATCAAAATGCCGATATGCTTGGAAACGGCGGTCAGGCTCATCGCAAAGGGTGCGGCCAGATCGACGACGGTTTGGTCGGATTCGAGCAGGGCGGACAGCAACCGGCGTCGCGTAGGATCGGCGAGGGCCGAGAAGGCGCGGTCGAGGATTTGGTCGGTCATGGCGGTGTCTAGCGGCGTGAGCCGTGAATCGTCAACCTTTTGGTTGAGTTTCTGAACTTGGCGAATTCGGCGGGATCGCGCCGCAAAAATGTTTCGCTCTAAACAATTTCGTGTTGTTAATCAATTGTTTACACTTTATTTACGTTTCTTGACAGAACCCTGACCCGCCCATATTGTCCGCTGAAATTCGCGGGTTGGTGGAAAGGGTTGATTCAGGGATGTCGTCGGGGACCGATGAACCTGATGCAGACCGGCTGAAGGCGCTGGAAGATCGGTTGAATTCGATCAAGGCGGCGCAAAAAGCCGGGACCGAACCAAACCCGATCGGCGAAAAATATGCCAAGGCCAATCAGGCCTGGCGGATGGTTTTAGAGCTCGTGGTCGGTATGGCCCTGGGCATCGGCATCGGATACGGGCTCGACCGCCTGTTCGGGACCCTCCCGATCTTTCTGGTGATCTTTTCGCTGCTGGGCCTGGCTGCCGGAATTCGGGTGATGATGCGGACAGCGCGAGAGGTTCAGCGGCAAGCGGCTGAAGACGAAGGTTAGGGTCAGGTCATGGCAATCGAAGAACAGGCAGGCAGCGGGTTCAACATCCACCCGATGAAGCAATTCGAAATTCACCCGTTGTTCGGCGACGGGCCGTTGCAATGGTATTCGATCACAAATCAAACGCTGTGGCTGGCGATTTCACTGTTGGGAATAACGGCGTTGCTGGTTCTGGGAACCAGCAAGCGCGCGGTCATTCCGGGGCGGGCGCAGTCGGTGGCCGAGGTGATGTACGGTCTTGTCCACAAGATGACGTTCGACATCGCGGGCCAAGGCGGCCTGAAATATTTCCCTTATATGATGACGATCTTCTGCTTCATCCTGTTTGCCAACGTGCTGGGCCTGCTGCCCTATTCGTTCACCCCGACCAGCCACATTGCTCTGACCGGCGCGCTGGCGATTATTGTGTTTATATCGGTGACGTTGATCGGGCTGTATAAACACGGGTTCGGTTTTCTGAAGCTGTTCTGGATTTCAAGTGCCCCCTTGGTGTTGCGCCCGATCCTGCTGATCGTCGAGGTCATCGCGTATTCCGTCCGTCCGGTCAGCCATTCCATTCGTCTGGCCGGCAACATGATGGCGGGACACGC
>JAYTCN010000501.1:0-2610 GCA_043736475.1 Paracoccaceae bacterium | reverse complement strand
GGGCGTGACTGGGTTGGCGGATGCGTTGCTGATGGTCGGCTTGCGCTATGGCTCGGTTGAGGCGGCAAAGCAGACCGAGGATTGGATGCATGCGATTGCGCGGGCCTCGTATCTGGCGTCGGTCGATCTGGCGAAGGAAAAGGGCGCGTTTCCGCTGTTTGAGGCGGAAGGCTATCTCGCGTCGGGCAATATGATGCAGATGGATGATGACGTGCGCGAGGCGATCCGCACGCATGGGATTCGCAATGCGCTGTTGACGTCGATTGCGCCGACGGGGACGATTTCCTTGTATGCGGGGAATGTGTCGAGCGGGATTGAGCCGGTGTTTGCTTATGCATACACCCGTAAGGTTCTGCAAAAGGACGGCTCGCGGACCGAGGAAGAAGTTGTCGATTACGCGGTGCGGCTGTGGCGTGAGTTGAAGGGCGATGCGGCGTTGCCGGATTACTTTGTCAATGCGCAGACTTTGCCGCCGCTGGACCATGTGCGGATGCAGGCGGCGGCGCAGAAGTGGATCGACAGCAGCATTTCCAAGACGATCAACTGCCCGGAAGATATCAGCTTTGAGGCGTTCAAAGAGGTCTATATGGCCGCTTGGGATCAGGGCTGTAAGGGCTGCACCACTTACCGGCCCAATGCGGTGACGGGGTCGGTTCTGACGGTTTCGGAAAGCACGGATAAGGTGCCAGCCGAAGCGCCTGCGATGGTCGCGGGGGGCGAGGTGGTGTATCTGACCGACCCGCTGGACCGTCCGGCGGCGCTCGAAGGCCAGACCTATAAGGTGAAATGGCCGGGGTCCGAGCACGCGCTTTATATCACCATCAATGACATCATCATCGCAGGCCACCGCCGCCCGTTTGAGGTGTTCATCAACTCGAAAAACATGGAGCATTTCGCCTGGACCGTGGCACTGACGCGGATGATCTCGGCTGTGTTCCGGCGCGGTGGGGATATTTCCTTCGTGGTCGAGGAATTGAAAGCCGTGTTCGATCCGCGCGGCGGGGCCTGGATGGAGGGGCGGTATATTCCGTCTATTCTGGCGGCGATTGGTGGGGTGATTGAGCGGCATCTGGTCTCGATTGGCTTTATCGAGGGTGAGGGGATGGGGCTGAAAACTGACCCGCAGATGCAGGTGATGGCGGTCGGTGAGGCTCCGCGTGGCAAGGCTTGCCCGTCTTGCGGATCTTATGCGTTGCAGATGAAAGAGGGCTGCATGACCTGCAATGATTGCGGACATTCCAAGTGTGGCTGAGGGTTGAGCCTGCCTTCCAGCGGTGCTAGAAGGCAGCAGCGCGGGCGTTGTGTAATGGTAAGACCTTAGCCTTCCAAGCTAAAGACGCGGGTTCGATTCCCGCCGCCCGCTCCAAATATATGGTCAAGAATTGAAGGTCCCAACTCGGGACCTTTTTATTTTGCTTGATTTCAAGGGGTTGACCCTTTGATTTTAAGGAAGAATTAACGATTCCAACCCGGTCGCTGCTTTTGCCCAGGAACAAGGGCGCAGCGCGCCGGGCCGCGCTCTCCCTTCCCCCGGGACGGCGCGATTGCATCGGTGCCAGCAGAAATTCGGTGGGAGGCTTACGCATAAAGTGCCTAGAATTGGCGTTGGTGCGTCCTGGCGACGGCGTGCGCGGCCCTGTTTTGCGGATAATCGGAGCGCATGACACGGACACCAAATTTCGCTTCAGAAATTTGCGCGGATTTTTACTTCAAAATCCGGTTTCGCTTTGGCTAAAACAAGCTTTGCACGAACTGCGCAGCGCCCAGATACAAAGCGCCTGCGGTGCAGAGATAGGCGGCCAGCGCCAGCCATGCGGTGGTTTTGCGCATCGGGCGTTGGATCTCGATCAGTTGTTCCGATTGGATCAGGCCTTGCCAGCCCAGCAGCACGAAGAACAGCAGGATATAGGACCCTGTCGCCACGCAGAGGGCAGCGGCGGCGGCTGACATGATGATCGACACCGCGCGGGTGGCTTTGGGGAAGAAGGTGTAGGTCAGCAGCCGTACGATCTTGCCGCCGTCCAAGGGCCAGAACGGCAGCAGGTTGAACAGGTTGAGGCCTCCGAGGACGAGGCCTTGGATGTAGAGGAAGCTTGCGACCGCCGGGGCTTGCAGGAAGATCAGGTTGGCTGTGGCAAAGCACAAAGCCATCGGTCCCAGGCAGATCGCGGGGCCCATCAGGCTGATGAACAGGTCTTTGTCATGGCTGTTGGGCAGACTGCGCGAGACGGCGACGCCGCCGAACAATGGGATCAGCCGAAATTTGGCATCGCGGTGGCCGCAGACGCGGAAGGCGGCGACATGGCCGATTTCGTGGATCATGATGGCTGCGATGAAGGCCAGCCCATACTGCCAGCCGAAAAACCAGATCGCGGCGACGACGGCCACGGCGGAGAGGCCTGCGGCGTTGACGTCAAAGCCGACGCGGTTCCAGCCCGCCCCCGCGAAACCGCCACGCAGGGCAAGGCCTGTGACTGCGATCAGGCCGAGGGAGAGGGTTAGGGCAAGCACCTGAGTTTACAGGTTTTCCTGCTGCGGCATGCCCAGCACGTGATAGCCGCTGTCGACGTGGATGATCTCTCCACTGGTGCAGGCGCCGAAGTCGGAGCA
>JAYTCN010000500.1:0-6147 GCA_043736475.1 Paracoccaceae bacterium | reverse complement strand
GCAGCATGGTCAACTGCGCTTTGCCCTTTAGGGCGCGGAAATCGGCGATGGTAGGTTTTCTTCTTGGCATCTTGAATCTTTCTTTCAGGCACCGGGCCGGGCGACGTGCAGATCGTGGAATTCCTCACGGTAGGGCCGCGCCGTAGGCGGAAGTTCCTTGCGAAAGGCATATTCCGGTTGGGTCCGCTGCCGGCGCAGCGAGGCGATGATCTCGCGGTAGCCATCCAGAATCGAGGTGTTCGGCGGGGGCAGGTCGTCCTTGATCAGTTCGTGCAGCCTTGGCAGCGCGTGATAGGGCACCATCGGGAACATGTGGTGTTCGACATGGTAATTCATGTTCCAATAGATATAGCGGCTGACCTTGTTCATATACACCGTACGGCTGTTCAAGCGGTGGTCCAGGACATTGTCTGCCAGTCCGGCATGCTGCAAATGCCCGCACATTACCATGTGCCAACAGCCATAGATCCGCGGAAACCCGATCAGCATGAGCGGTAACCAAGACCACAGGGCCAGCGCCGTGGCGATTGTGGCCGCATAGACTGCCATATGCACCCGCGCCGCAAAAACGGTCCTGGTCCATTGGTTTTCGGGGATAAAGTTCTTCTCATCCGGCGACAGGGTTCCCGCCGCGTTCCACACCAGCGTTTTGAGCGAGTTGAAGGCGCCCACAACATCGAATAAGGCCAGAACTGCCAAGAGGGTTTTCGGCGGGCGCATCCATGCGATCTCGGCGTCGCGCCCGACAATGTAAGTGTCGGTGTGGTGGCGGGCATGGCTCCAGCGCCAAGTGACCGGGTTGCGGATCACCATGAAACTGGCGATCTGGTAGATGAAATCATTCCTCCAGGCGGTTCGAAACGCGGTGCCATGACCGCATTCATGCCAGCGGCTGTCGCAAGACGAGCCGTAGAGCACGCCGTAGACCAAAAAGAATGGGACGCAGGCCCAGGAGCCCCAGAAAAAAGTGCCCCCGACCGCCCCGCCAAACAACAGGGCGAACCACAGCAGGGTGTCGCGCAGGGCCGGACCATCGCTGCGTTTCATCAGGTCTTTGATGACCGCACGCGGCACATCCGAATGATACCACTCGGCCGAGGCCAACCCGATTTCTATGGCACGGCGGCTGTCGGCGCCGACGAGGCTGTAATCGCGTTTTCCGACCGGGATGGCTGTCATTTCCATTGTTGCACCTCTTCTGGCTATGGTGTGGTCATGCGGGAAGTCCCCAGTTCAGGATCATGCCCGCAGTCAGGGTTTCACCCGATGCCAGCCGAATAAGACCGGGCTGACCGGGAAGGTTATGGGCATCTACCGGATGCGAGACCGGCCCAAAGCAAAATAAATCTGCTGTGGCGGAGGGGGAGTAGACCAAGGCGGTGCCAAGATCCCATGCCGCCAGCCGAACCGAGGCTGCCGCTTCGCCTTGCACGATCTGCGCCCTACCGTCCCAGCCAAAAAAGCCCGTGTTGATCCAGCATTCGGGCAGCGGTCCCAGATCGCTCCAGTCGCCACCGTTGCCTACCGGTACGGCCTGCTCCGTGGCAGTTAGATGATCGGGGGTTTCCGGCCAAACCCCTGTCGCCATGAACTGCAATCGCGTGGCCGCATTGCGCGGGAACCATGGATGCAACCCAAGCCCGAAAGGTAAGGTCAAAGCCCCACGATTGGTCACTGAAAGACGGGTTTCCAGCGTCTCGGCGGTCAACTCGTATGCCACAGTCGCTGAATAGTGGAAGGGTCCGATTTCCCCATCGTTCAACACAAGTCGCGCACTGTTTTGACTGCCATCGACTTGCTGCCATTCGCGTTGAAAGCCATCGCCGTGAATCGCATGGGCCTCGCCCGGCAAGTTGGGTGCCACACGGTGGTTTTCACCTTCGAAGCGAAAGCCACCGCGTGAAATCCGATTGGAAAAGGGCAGGAGCAGGTTACAGCCGAGGGCAAAGGGCCCCGCCGCGCCGTCGCCAGACCACGGTCGCAGAACTGGCAGATCGCCCGAGCAAAGACTCGCAATCCCGGCCCCCATCGCCGGGGCGATGTCCGCTTTGGCCGTCCCGGCATCAAGCGTGATCATTCACCACCCACCATCGATGCCGATATTCTGACCCGTGATCATCCGGCCCCCATCAGAGGCAAGAAAGACCGCCAGCTCGGCCACGTCCTGCGGTTGAATGCGCGACTTGAGGCGCTGCCGCTCCAGCACCCATTGACTGTACTGCTCCAGCCGCCCCTCAAAGACCCGGTTTTCGGCTTCGGACACAACCGCTCCAGGGGCGATGGCGTTAACGGTGATGCCGTGTGGCCCGAGTTCGCGCGCCAAACCCTTGGTCAGCCCCAGCATCGCAGCCTTGGACGCCACGTAGGGCACGAAACCATCCCACTGGCCATTCATCGTCAGCGAGGTCAGGTTGATGATCCGTCCCCAGCCTTTGGCCTTCATGGCGGGCGCGCAGGCGCGGGTCAGGGCAAAGACCGCAGAAGAGTTCACCCGAACCAGGGTTTCGTACTCCTCCAGACTGAACTCCTCGAACGTCTTGTTGATGATCAGGGCCGCATTGTTGACCAGAATGTCAAACGGGCCAGCCGCAGCAACACTGGCTTGCGTTGTTGCCAATTCGTTCAAATCGACACCCAGCCAGCCGCACCCCGTCGGCGCCGTCGTCTCTGGCCGGTCGAGCACGGTGACTTTCGCGCCGGCGGCAGCAAAGGACGCTGCGAGAGCCTGGCCGATGGTCCCGAGACCGCCGGTGATAAGCGTATGTCTGCTGGTGAGGTCGATCAACGCCATGATCTCACAAAATCTCCGACACGTCCTCGATCGACGTCTCGGCTACCGGTTTGTCCAGAACGATCTGCCCCAAGGCCATTGCCACGATGCGGTCGCAGCAGGCAAACACGTGGTGCATATTGTGACTGATGAAAATTGTCGTGACGCCCTGCGCCTTGAGACCCTTGACAAAGCCGATCACCTTGGCAGTTTCCTTGACCGATAAATGGTTGGTCGGCTCGTCAAGGATCATCACTTTGGATTTGAAGTGCATCGCCCGCGCAATTGCCACCCCTTGCCGCTGGCCGCCCGACAGTTCTCCCACCAAG
The DNA here is from genome assembly GCA_043736475.1 of Paracoccaceae bacterium. Classification (GTDB taxonomy): domain Bacteria; phylum Pseudomonadota; class Alphaproteobacteria; order Rhodobacterales; family Rhodobacteraceae; genus JANMOK01. Next base: position 3,048 of record JAYTCN010000500.1, on the reverse strand, counting down.
GCATCGGGGGACCGCAAATGCAGGTCCACATCGGCAATTGCGGCGATGGAATCGTGGCGCATCTTGCCTTCATCCAGAATGCCAAGTCCGCCAATTGACCATTTCAACGGTTCGCGTCCGATGAACATGTTGCGCGAAATCGACATGATCGGGACCATGGAGTTGTATTGATAGATCGTCTCGATACCCAGACCCATGGCATCCTTTGGGTTGCGTATGTCGACCGGTATGCCCTCGACCAGAATCTCGCCCTCGTCCGGTCGGTGCAAACCGGACAGGATGTTGATTAGCGTGGATTTGCCGGCGCCATTATCGCCGACAAGGCCTAGAGCCTCGCCTGACTTGACGTCAATGCTGACGCCTTTGAGCGCGTGGACGCCGGAATACCACTTGTGCAGGTTCTTTACTGAAATGATTGGGGTTGTCATTTCTCCGTTTCCACTTTCATCGCCCGGCCACGCCGGCGGAGCCATGAGTTGCCGATCACAGCAAAGATGGTGAGCGCACCGACGGCAAACTTAAACCAGTTGCTGTCAACCTGTGACATGACCATGCCGTTGTCGATCACCCGGATCAGCAGCGCCCCGATAACCCCTCCGATTATCGAGCCGACCCCGCCCGAGAGCGACGCACCCCCGATCACGGCGGCAGCGACGGCCTGCAATTCAAGTCCCTCGCCAAGGTTCGGCAGGGGCGCGGACAGCCGCAGCACCTGCATCAGGCCGGCAAAGCCTGCAAGGATTGAACAGATCATGAAGCAAGCGATCTTGACCCGCGCTGTAGGAACGCCCAACGCCTGTGCAGCAGGCATGAAGCCCCCAGTGGCACGCACCCAGTTGCCGAAATTGGTCTTGGCCAACAGGAACCCGATTACGATTGAAATGCCCACGAACCAGATAAAGGACGCGCGGAACAATTCGCCGGGGCCGACAGAGCTGACAAAAAGATGTTCGGGGATATTTTCCAGATTAAGTCGGGGCGGAAAACCACCAGACACGACCACCGTCATTGACCGGGCCATGAACAGCATTCCAAGCGTCGTGATAAAGGACGGAATGTCGAATCGAATGGTAATCCAGCCATTCAGGAACCCGATGAGAGCACAGACAAGAAGTCCCACGCCCGTCGCAGGCCAGAAGCCCCAGCCTTGGGTCATCAGCACTGCCATTGTCATTGGCATCAGTGCAAAGACCGAACCCACAGACAGATCAAATTCGCCACAGATCATCAGCAGCGTCACGCCCACGGCGACAAGTCCCACCTCGGGCAGGAAACCGAAGATGCCGCGAAGATTGGCGTGGTTGAGAAAAACGCCTTCAGATCTGACCTGAAAGAAAACAACGAGCAGAACGAGCAGCAGACTCGCCGCAAGTTCCGGCTTTTGCAGGGCTATCTTAACCAGGCGTCGCATCGCGAAGTGCTCCTTTCGATGCAAGTACCCCGGCGCGGGGAGGCGCGCCGGGGCGGGATGGAAAGTTCAGCGCAGACCCTGCGTAGACAGTTCCATGATTGCATCGACCATATCGGGCGTGACGATGCCCTGTCCGGTGTCGATGTCGGAAGGGGCAAGGCCGATGTTCTTGGCCATGTAGACCTGCATCACCGGCATGAAGCCCTGCATGAACGGCTGCTGGTCAACTTGCACCTGAATGTAGCCCGCCTTCATCTGGTCAAGCACTTCCGGAACAAGGTCAAACCCGCCCAAAAGAACGACACCGGGTGCCACGCCACGGTCTGTCAGGACACGCGCAACACCGGCATGCCAGAAGCCCGTGTCGAAATAGGCGTTCGTGTCGGGATTCGCCAAAAGATAGGCCCCCACACGGTCGCTTACCACCGCAAGGTCGGTCCCGGAATCGATCCGCTCGTAGCTGATGTCGCGGCCGGGGTTGGCGGCCTTGTAATCATCCAGAAAGTTCATCACGCCCAATGCGCGTTGTTCGGACCAGTTCGCTCCGGGGGACGACACGCCGACCAGTACTCTGATCGGCCCCTCAGCCGGAAAGTTGGCCGACTGCGCTTGGCCCAGCGAATAACCCGCCGGGATGAAGCCTTGCCCGATGAAGGCTTGCCGGGCATTGCCTGCCGCCCCTTCCAGATCATCGACGTTCGAGGCGATCACGATAATCCCCGCATCACGCGCCCGCTTGATCACATCGTCAAAAGCTGCGTTGTCAACGATCGAGGTGATCAGCGCATCCGGGCCGCGGGCGATAGCCGCTTCCATATTCGCTACCTGTTCTTGCACCGACCCATCGGTCTGGACATAAACCATCTGGCAATTCGCCGCGACCTTGGCGCAGCCGTCCTCAAAACCCTTCTGAACCGCTTGCCAAAAGGTGTTGGACGCGCCCGAGTGGACGGTGAACGCAATATCCAGCGGATCTTGAGCGAAGGCCACGGTCGAGACCGTGGACAGCAGTGCCATAATGGCCAGTCCCTTGAGTTTCGTCATCTTAAGCTCCTCCCATGAAGCAGGTTGCGGTCTTGTCAGACCGTGGTTGCGTCGGACGTTTTGTGCGACGTAGTGAACGCCCGGTCAAGATCGGGATGCAACTCCATCCCCAATCCTGGGCCGGGCGGAACGGTGATCATCCCGCCTTTGACCTCGGGCAAAGCCGTGACCAAATCGCGATACCAAGTGCGGTAAAAGGCGCGCACGCTTTCCTGCACCAGAGCGTTGGGCGCATTCAGCGACAGATGGGTGCTGGCACAAAGCACCACGGGCCCGGTGCAGTCATGCGGGGCCACGGGCAAATGCCAAGCCTCGGCCATCGACGCGATCTTGCGCGCCTCAGACAGCCCGCCGCACCAGCTCAGGTCCAGCATGATCACTCCGGCCGCACCAGTTTCCAACAGATCCCGGAACCCCCAGCGCGAGCCCAAGGTTTCCGAGGCGGAAATGGGCGCAGGCGACACCTCTGCATAGCGCCGCAGGCTTGACAGGCTGTCCATCTTGATCGGGTCTTCGTGCCAGAAGGTTTGATAGGGCGTCAAAGCCTTCGCAATCTGCATGGCGGGCAACAGCTGCCACATCGAGTGAAACTC
>JAYTCN010000499.1:0-2623 GCA_043736475.1 Paracoccaceae bacterium | reverse complement strand
GAGAAAACCGTTTCACATCAATGCGGTGTGACAATGTCGGATTCGGTCGAGGCCCGCGCCATCGCCGAGTTCATGGATGCTAAGCCAGGGGTCACGGTCACCTACAACCCCGCGCTGATCCGTATCGACGGCAGCGGCAAGCTGATCTTCAAGATGGACGAGATCAGCGAATATCTGGGCCGCCCGATGACGGCGGAACTGTTCGAGGTGAACTCCTCGACCCATTACGGCCGCATGGTGCGCACCGATGACAACACGGTGATCCTGTTTGGTGACATGAACGAGATGCTGGAATTCATCTGACCCGTTGGCGCGGAGGAAACTCCGCGCCACCTCATGCAAACGCGACCTGAAAGGTACCACGATGTTCAAAACCCCCGAAGGCAAAGAGATTTTCGTGGTCGACGGCCATACCCATTTCTGGGACGGCAGCCCGGAAAATCAAGCCAATATCCACGGCAAGCAGTTCATCGACTGTTTTTACGCCTATCACGCCAACCTCAGCCCGAAGGAAGAACTTTGGGCCAAGGCGAAATTCGAGAAATACACCGAGGCCGATCTGTACAACGACCTCTTCATCAATGGGCCGGATGACATCGCCATCCTGAATTCGACCTATCTGAAGGACTTCTACAAGAATGGCTTCAACACCATCGAGCGCAACGCGTCGGTGGCCAAGAAGTATCCCAACCGTTTCATCGTCAATGGTTCGTTTGACCCGCGCGACGGCGAAAAGGCGCTGGAACAAATCCATTACATGAAGGAAACCTTCAACATCACCGGCGTGAAGATGTACACGGCCGAGTGGAACGGGGCGTCCAAAGGCTGGAAACTGAACGACCCGGATGCCTATAAGTGCTTTGAGCTTTGCGACAAGCTGGGCATCAAGAACATCCATGTCCACAAGGGTCCGACGATCCTGCCGCTCAGCAAGGATGCTTTCGACGTGCATGATGTTGACTACGCTGCGACCGATTTCCAGAACCTGAACTGGATCATCGAGCACTGTGGCCTGCCGCGGCTGGATGATTTCTGCTGGATCGCGACCCAGGAGACCAACGTCTATGCCGGTCTTGCGGTGGCGCTGCCATTCATCCACAGCAAGCCGCGCTATTTTGCGGAAGTGATCGCGGAGCTTTTGTTCTGGATCGGGCCGGAAAAGATCCTGTTCGGGTCGGACTATGCGATCTGGACGCCGAAGTGGCTGGTCGAAAAGTTCTGGGCCTTCCAGATCCCGCAGGACATCTCGACCGATAGCGGTGGTGTGCAGCTGAACGACGAGATCAAGGAAAAGATCCTCGGCCTGAACGCGGCGCGGCTTTACAACATCGACATCAAGGCCCGCAAGGCCGAGTTCGCCAAGCAACCCATGTCGATCGCGGCCAAGTGATGCAAATGACCGCGCCCCTGCAACCGGACGACACCCTGTTGAATCAGGCCCCATTGAACCAGGTATGGGCGCGGCTTGATCTGGTGATGGACCCCGAACTGGATGAACCCGTGACCGACATGGGCTTCATCGAGGCGGTGTCCATCACTGACTCCCCTACGAATGCGGCCATCGTTCAGGTCAGCTTCCGCCTGCCGACCTATTGGTGCTCGCCCAACTTCGCCTTTCTAATGGCCGGGGACATCAAGCGCCAGATCGAGGTGCTGCCTTGGGTCGGCCAGGCGGTGGTGACGCTGCACGACCATATGGCGGCAGAAGAGATGAACCGCGCCATCAATTCCGGCGCAAGTTTCGGTTCGGTGTTCGAAGATCTGCATCCCGACGAAGACCTTGCCGCCCTGCGCGAGAAATTCGACGTCAAGGCGTTTCAACGGCGGCAAGAGGTCGTGATCAAGGCTTTGATCGCCCAGGGCTTTCTGCCGACAGAGGTTGTGGCGATGCCGCTTGGTTTGCTGGAGGGCACTGCCCTGAACGACCCGGAGGCCGCCCGTCAGAAATCCCGCTATCTGGCGATTTTGGCACAAAAGCCTGCGTCCTTGGCCAGCGGACTAGCCTTCCCGACCTATCAAGGCACCGCCATCGCCGACTATCCGATGTATATGGGTCTGTTGCGGTCGGTCCGGATCAATATGGAATTCTCCGGCTCGCTTTGCCGGGGCCTGAAGGCCAGCCGCTATCAAGTGGCCGACCTCTCTGGCGATGTGCCCGTTCTGGTCGAATTTTCCGCGCCGACACTAAGTCACGCCTGCCGCTGACGGGCGATCCACAAAAACACAAAACGGCCTTGGCCGAAGGAGGAACTATGCCGAAAATCATGATCCACGGCAATGATGCCCGCCGCGCGCTGGCGCATGGGGTGCAGAAGCTGTCGGCGGCGGTGGAATCTACGCTGGGCCCGATGGGCATGAATGCGATGATTGACCGCCCGATCGGCACGCCCCTGATCAGCCGTGACGGTGTATCGATTGCTTCGGAAATCGAGCTGTACGATCGGTTCGAAAACATGGGCGCCCAAGTGGTGCGCGAGGTTTCGATGCAGACCAACGACGTGGCGGGCGATGGCACCACCACCTCGATCGTGCTGGCCAACGGCATGATTCAGTCGGGCGTCGCGCTGATCGAAAAAGGCGCCAAACCGGTCGAGTTGTGCCGCGGCATCGCCCTTGCGGTCGA
>JAYTCN010000498.1:0-6225 GCA_043736475.1 Paracoccaceae bacterium | reverse complement strand
TGGCAGAAAAACATGATTTCAGAATATTTGCCGACGAATGTTACGCCGAGATTTATCGCGACGGGCCGCCAGCCGGTGCCCTGGTTGCGGCAAAGTCTGCAAGTGCCGACCAGGAGCGGGTGCTGGTGTTCCATTCGCTGTCAAAACGATCCAACCTTGCCGGGTTGCGTTCCGGCTTTGCGGCGGGCGGTCCAAAATCCATTGCCGCCATCGCGCGTCTGCGCGCCTATTCCGGTGCGCCGGTGCCTTTGCCGCTGCAGCGCGTTTCCGAAAAAGTTTGGGCCGACGAATCCCATGTCGAATCGAATCGAGCGCTTTATCGAGCCAAGTTTGACCTGGCCGACAAAATATTGGGACAAATGCCCGGATATAATTCGCCGGAGGCCGGTTTTTTCCATTGGATAAAGACCGGCAACGGCGAAAATACCGCTTTGAGACTGTTGCCCGAAAAAGGAGTGCGGGTTTTGCCCGGTTCTTACTTGTCGCGGCCAAATTCTGCCGCATTCGGCAGCGATGATCCGGGCGAAAATTTTGTCCGGGTCGCGCTGGTTGCTTCCCTGGCAGAGGTGGAGACGGGTTTGACCGCCATCCGCTCTGTTCTCGGTGAAATCGTACCAATTCGAGGATAATGGCACATGGCTGCAGCGACCTATGGGAAATCGACAAAACGCCGGGCAAAGCTGGTCGAACCCAAAACTTCGGCCGCAGTGCAAAGACGGCTTCGCGAAGTCATTGGTTTGGCGTTGTTCGCCGCCGGTCTCGCTCTTTTCGCTTCGATATGGACGTATGATCCTATTGATCCCAGTCTTTTCAGCGCGACAGACGCCCCGCCAAACAACGCTTTGGGATACGCGGGCGCCTCGCTGGCTGATCCGCTGTATCGTGCCCTCGGCTGGGCAGCCTACGGAATCCCGCTTGCTTTCATGGCTTGGGGTGCCCGCTATGTTTCGCATCAAGGCGAACGCAAACTGATCAACCGCATGGTCATCGCACCGATTGCCGTAGCGTGCGGCGCAGTGTTCGCAGCTTTTCACGTACCCTTCGAAAGCTGGCAGCACTCTTACGGTCTGGGCGGCATGTTCGGCGATTCGTTTCTGCGGCAAGTCCTGCCGTTCGTGCCGATGGATCTTGGTCTGACCGTCAAAACGCTCACGCTGGTCGTTGGTTTCCTGTTTCTGGCACTCTCCGCCTTTGCCCTCGGCGTAAATGTCCCCGAGATCGAAAGATTTACCCAATTCCAGATGCACGGCGTGCGCCGTCTGGCCAAGGGCGTTTGGTGGATGATGGGGCTGATGGGCATCGGCGCGTTCCGAGCCGGCAAGGCGGCGAATGAAGCCCGCTTGCGCCGCAAAGAATCGGCTCCGGAAATTGAAGAACCGGAAGTTGTCGCGAAACCTCTTGCAAGCACGGCAAGGTTCGAGTCGGGCCAGGAACGCATGGATCGGGTGACACGGTCCGGCTTTGGCGGACGATTGCGCGGCGGCAACCAACCGCCCGCCGTAAATGCCGAACCCGAAGAAGACGACGAACGCTTGATGGCCCGGATAACAGCAGCCGTCAAAGCCCGCGAGAAAGCTGCCGGTCGAAGCACCGACATGGTCGACGAAGATGCCGACCCAGCTGGATACTTCCGTGACCCTTCCCTGACGGCCGGCGAACCGCGCGTGCTCAATCCCGGCAGCAAGGCTCTGTCAAAAAGCGCCCGCGCCCGGGCTGAAGAACAGCCAAAACTGGCTTTCGAGGACGAGCAGGAAGCCTACCAGACCCCGCCCCTCTCGCTGCTTGAGAACCCTTCGACCATCGTCCGCCATCACCTTTCCGACGAGGCCTTGGAAGAAAATGCCCGCATGCTGGAAAACGTGCTCGATGATTATGGCGTAAAAGGCGAGATCACCTCGGTCCGCCCCGGCCCGGTTGTAACGATGTACGAACTCGAACCCGCCGCTGGGTTGAAAGCGTCGCGCGTTATCGGTCTGGCCGACGACATTGCCCGCTCGATGTCGGCCCTCGCTTGCCGCGTGTCCACCATTCCGGGTCGATCGGTCATCGGCATCGAACTGCCGAACGCCAACCGCGAACGGGTGTTGCTGCGCGAAATCATCGCGTCGAAAACCTATGCCGACGCCCGCATCCAACTGCCGCTGGCTCTGGGCAAAGACATTTCCGGCGAACCCGTGGTCGCCAACCTCGCCCGCATGCCGCATCTGCTGATCGCCGGCACCACCGGTTCGGGCAAGTCGGTGGCGATCAACACCATGATCCTGTCGCTCCTGTACCAACTGCGCCCCGATCAGTGCCGGATGATCATGATTGACCCGAAAATGCTGGAACTCTCGGTCTATGACGGCATCCCGCATCTGCTCTCGCCGGTTGTGACGGACCCGAAAAAAGCCGTCGTCGCCCTGAAATGGGTGGTGGCGGAAATGGAAGAGCGCTACCGGAAAATGTCGAAACTCGGCGTGCGCAATATCGACGGCTTTAACGGTCGCGTCGATGACGCCTTGGCCAAAGGCGAGGATTTCACCCGCACCGTGCAGACCGGTTTTGATGACCGCACCGGCGAGCCGGTATTTGAATCAGAAACCTACGCCCCCGAAAAGATGCCCTATATCGTGGTTCTGGTCGATGAAATGGCCGACCTGATGATGGTGGCCGGCAAGGAGATCGAGGCCTGCATCCAGCGCCTCGCCCAAATGGCCCGCGCCAGCGGCATTCACATCATCATGGCCACCCAGCGCCCCTCGGTCGATGTTATCACCGGCACGATCAAGGCCAATTTCCCGACCCGGATTTCGTTCCAGGTCACTTCGAAAATCGACTCGCGCACCATATTGGGCGAGATGGGGGCCGAGCAACTCCTGGGCATGGGCGACATGCTCTACATGGCCGGTGGCGGTCGCATCACCCGCGTCCATGGGCCGTTCGTGTCGGACGAAGAAGTCGAGGAAGTCGTCAGCTTCCTCAAGGCGCAGGGGGCGCCCGAATATGTCTCTGGCGTGGTCGAAGGTGCCTACGATGATGATGCAGGCGAGGTTGACCTCTTGCTCGGCCTCGGTTCCGGCGGGATGAGCGACGATGCCCTGTACGACCAGGCCGTCGCCATTGTCATCAAAGACCGCAGATGTTCGACCAGCTACATCCAGCGCAAGCTGTCGATCGGCTACAACAAAGCCGCCAAACTGGTCGAAGACATGGAAGACAACGGCATCGTCAGCCAGGCCAACCATGTCGGCAGGCGCGAGGTTCTGGTGCCGGAGAGGTGAACGCTCGCGCCAGAACGTGAGTTTTTATGCGGGTGACAAAGCCGTCGCCCGCTCATATGTAACCCCAATGAACAGACGCCATTTCCTTGTCGCGACCGCCGCCCTGGCGGCGTTTCCACTGATTGTTTTCGCCCAGGCCTTTGCCTCGCTCGACCAGATCGCCACCTATCTCAACGGCCTGACCCTGGCCGATGGCCGCTTCACCCAGCACAACGCCGACGGCAGCCGCTCCGTAGGCAGCTTCATGCTGCAAAAGCCCGGCAAGATCCGCTTCGAATACACAGCGCCCGACAAAGCTGTCGTCGTATCCGACGGTATCATGGTTGGCATCATCGATCCCAAGGCGACGGATGAAGCCCAAGTCTATGAGCTCAAACGAACCCCCTTGTCTTTGCTCTTGCGCACCGATGTTGACCTCAAAAAGCCGGGCGTTGTGCGTGATTTGACCGGCAATGGCTCAGAGACCCTCCTGACCCTCGTTGATCCAGCCGACCCCAATAGCGGAACCATGCTCCTGATCTTCAGCCACACCCCGGTTTTCCACCTGTCGCAATGGACGATCACCGACGAAAGCGGCTCGGAAACAACGGTCGAAATCGAAACCATGACCCGTGGGACGAAACACCCCGCCCTGATGTTCGACATTCCGTGGACAAGGGCGAATTTCGGCAAGGGGTGAAGCCTAGCCGCTCAATCGGTCATCAAAGATGAAGGGTTCGCGTATGACGATACTGACTTCGGACATGCGTGGATGCCGGGGGTTTAGCAGGACATTGTTCTCGCGGCGAATAACCACACTCGGAACGACAAGGCCCAGGCTTCGCATGGACGTTGCCCAGTCGTCGCCCGCGGTCTGACATTCGCCTTTGCCAAGGACGAATATCTGGTCACCTGTATTAATATACTCGGACAGTTCATCAGAAACGTCGAAACAAATCGCGTGCAAAATTGGCAACTTGCCGGGACGGCGCATGCTCGGTGGCATGTTGACGAAATACTCCAGGACGGCCAGCGACAAGCTCGAAGCGCAGTAAATCATCGGAACACCGATGCTGTTCCACCGACCGCCATTTAGGCGGGAACCTTCGCCATCAAGAGTTTGAGAAAATTCGGGCCGCGTAAGCCGCCAAATCCGCACCTAGCTGAAAATCCCGTGTTCGATCCGGCCGAGAATTATCTCTACTTCGCGTCCGCCTAAATCAGTGCGGGCCATGCGGATTGGAATTTGCTCGTCGAGTGCCGGGTTTGGGCTGCGCAGCCATTCGGCGGCAAGATCGTTGTCGCCAAAAGTACGCCGCGCATGGCTGACAACGCGCAGCAGCCGCGCGATTCCATCGGCTTCTTCCAGTTTCAGTACCTCTTTCGCTGCGAGCCGCCGTTCCAGTGTGCGATCCGGTATGACCATGCGAATATCGTCTCGGGTCAGGCCGTGTTTTTCCGCATTCCGTGCGACTGATGCGCTTATTCCGCGTTCAGCACGTGTGTGGGAAAACAACATCTGGTCAATGAATTTCTGCACCTTGGCCTGCCCTGTATGGGCATCTCGGTGCGACTTCTTGCCGGTGATGGGCAACGTGTGCCCCGACTTTGTCCCGGTTCGAACCTTTGGTGTTGAACTTTTCATCGTGGCCTGATCCAAAATATCGCCATTTGCCGCACCATACCACGGCATTTGGCGGATGTCATCCCCGCGAAGGCGGGGATCACAAATCAAACTCCGCAAACACCGGCGCGTGGTCGGATCCTTGCTGCCAGCCACGAACCGCCCGCAAAATCCGGCTGCCGTGCGCCGCAGAGGATATATCCGGCGTAGCCCAGATGTGGTCCAATCGGCGGCCCTTATCGGCGGCATCCCAATCAGGTGAACGGTAGGACCACCAAGAATAAAGCAAACCCGTCGGCAAGTCCTGCCTAGTCACGTCGACCCATTTCCCGGCATCGCGGGCGTCGGTCAGCGCCTCAACTTCAATCGGCGTATGCGACACGATTTTCAGCAGCGCCTTGTGGTTCCAGACGTCGTCCTCGCGCGGGGCGATGTTCAGATCACCGACCAGAATCGCCTTTTTCGGCCGACCTTTCTCGGCCCAGTCCCGCATCTCGGCCAGAAAATCCAGCTTCTGGCCAAATTTCACGTTGATGTCCCGGTCCGGCTCGTCCCCGCCGGCGGGCACATAGCAATTGTGGATCGTCACGCCATTCGGCAGGCGCGCCGCCACGTGCCTTGCGTGGCCCAAACCGGCGAAATCGACCGATCCGGCATCTTCCAGCGGCAGCTTCGACAAAATGGCAACCCCGTTATACCCCTTCTGCCCGCGCGCGACCATGTGAGCATAACCCAGCGCCGCAAACCCTTCGCGCGGCATAAGGTCGACCGGCGACTTGCACTCCTGCAGACATAGTACATCCGGAGTCTCTTGCTGCAGCAGGCGCAATGCCAAAGCCTCGCGCAGGCGGATCGAATTGATGTTCCAGGTGGCGAGGGTAAACGGCATTGGGGGTTCCACGGCGGGTTTCGGCACGGATTGTGACCTGTCAAAGCCGCACCCTCAAGCGCGAAAAAACCCGGCGTGACCAGCACGCCGGGCTAAAGTCAGGGGAGGAAACTGAAATGTCAGGACGCCAGCCGATAACCGCCACTCTCGGTCACCAGTATTCGCGCATTTGACGGATCGGGCTCGATTTTCTGCCGCAATCGGTAGATGTGGGTCTCCAGCGTATGGGTTGTTACCCCGGCATTATAGCCCCAGACCTCGTGCAGCAGCACTTCGCGCGCCACCACCATATCATTGGCGCGGTACAGGTATTTCAGGATATTGGTTTCTTTCTCGGTCAGCCGGATTTTCTTTTCCTGTTCGTCGAGCAGCAATTTCGACGCCGGTTTGAACGTATAGGGTCCGATGTTGAACACCGCATCTTCCGACTGTTCGTGCTGGCGCAATTGCGCCCTTATCCGGGCCAGCAG
>JAYTCN010000497.1:0-2645 GCA_043736475.1 Paracoccaceae bacterium | reverse complement strand
GGCGCCCACCGTCGTATTTTTCGCGCCGAGCGGCATCGCGGGAATGCCAGCGTCGGCAGCGCGGGCGAATCAATAACGCAGCGGTCCGGAAGGCTTGTTTTGCAGAATGTCCTCAATCCCGGCTTTCAGATCATCCGTCAGCAAGGCACGCTTGTCCAGTGCTGCGAGATTGTCTTGCAGTTGGCTGGCTTTGGATGCCCCCAGGATAACCGACGATACATGCGGATTTGCCAGGCACCACAACAACGCCATGTGGTGAATCGGCAGGCCAGCGCTTTTCGCCAATGCGGCCAATTGCCCGACCTTGACCAGCTTTTCCTTGCCGGCATCGCTTGCCCACTCGGCCTTCAACCATTCATAGCCCGGCAAATTCAGCCGGCTGTTCGCCGGGATGCCGTCGTTGTACTTGCCGGTCAGAACCCCCGAGGCGAGCGGCGAGAAAATCGTCGTGCCCAGGCCGGTCAGGTCATAAAGCGGCAGGAACTCGTTTTCGATTTTGTCGCGATCAAAGAAATTATATTGCGGCTGTTCCATGACCGGCGGGCTGACGCGCAAATCCTTGGCTGCGGCCCAGGCTTCGGTGATCTGTTGCGCGGTCCATTGCGAGGTGCCCCAATACAGGACTTTGCCCTGCTGGATCAGGTCATGCATCGCCCGCACGGTTTCTTCGATCGGCGTGTCCACATCGGGACGATGGCAAAAGTACAGGTCGAGATAATCCACCTGCAGACGCTTCAGCGCCGCGTGACAGCCGTCGGTGACGTGCTTGCGCGACAGCCCGCGCTGCGTCGGTTTTGCGCCGCCCCAGAAAACCTTTGACGATACGATGAATGTGTCGCGCTGCCATCCCAACGTTTTCAACGCCGCTCCCATCAGGGTTTCCGAGGCACCGGCCTCATATCCTTCGGCGTTGTCAAAAAAATTGATGCCGGCGTCATAGGCGGTTGTCATGATTTTCAACGCGTCGGTTTCGTGCACCTGTTTGCCGAACGTGACCCATGACCCCAACGAGAACTCGCTGACTTTCAGACCAGATTTTCCGAGGCGGCGATACAGCATGATTGGGTTTCCTGTTATGGGCTTCATTTTGGATATGGCGGCTTGCGCCAGGGTCGCGAGGCGGTGCCGATGACAGCGCAATCATTCGAAGGCAACTGTTATCGGCGCGTTCAAGAATGGCAGGGCAAGGCGCGATTAGATCCGAAGATTGGCTGGGGAACTTGGATTCGAACCAAGACTAACGGAGTCAGAGTCCGTGGGTCTACCGTTAACCTATTCCCCAGTGTTGACCGGCATCGTCTAAACAAGCCTGGTGCGTCGGTCAAGCCCGGCAGTTCGCCACTTACAACGGCACCGGGGCATGGCTATGTTGCGACCGTCCAACGGAATCCATCCCATGTCCGCCATCGTTTCGATAAAGAATCTGAGCAAGACCTATGCCGGTGGCCTGACGGCACTGAACGGCGTGTCGCTGGAAATTGAAAAGGGCGAGATTTTGGCACTGCTTGGCCCCAACGGCGCGGGCAAGACGACGTTGATTTCGGCGGTCTGCGGGATTGTCCAGCCAACCTCGGGTTCGGTCAGCGTCGATGGCCACGACATCAGGCGCGACTGGCGCAAGGCCCGGGCGCTGATTGGTCTGGTGCCGCAGGAGCTGGCGGTCGAAATGTTCGAGACGGTGTTTGACTCGGTTTCCTATTCGCGCGGGCTGTTCGGGCTGCCGCGCAACCCGGCCTATGTCGAAAAGACCCTGCGGTCGCTGTCGCTGTGGGACAAGAAAGACAGCAAGGTCATGGAACTGTCGGGCGGCATGAAACGCCGGGTCCTGATCGCCAAGGCACTGGCGCACGAACCGCGCATCCTGTTTCTCGACGAACCGACCGCCGGGGTCGATGTCGAATTGCGCCAGGACATGTGGCAGATCGTGCGCGGGCTGCGCGACGACGGGGTCACCATCATCCTGACGACGCATTACATCGAAGAGGCCGAGGCGATGGCCGACCGGGTCGGGGTGATCAACGGCGGCAAGCTGCTGCTGGTCGAGGACAAGGCGGCGCTCATGCACAAGCTGGGGCAGAAACGTCTGCACGTGACGCTGAAGCAGCCGGTGGATTCAGTGCCCGAAAGCCTGGCGAAATGGCAGCTGGGCCGGATGGCCGGCGGGTCAGGGCTGACCTACAGTTATGACACCCAGGCCGAACATCTGGATATCACCGCGCTGCTGGCCGATATCCATGCCGCCGGGCTGGAGATGCGCGACATGGACACCGAACAAAGCAGCCTGGAAGAAATCTTCGTGGCGCTGGTCAGGAAACCATCATGAACATCCACGCCATCCGCGCCATTTTCATGCTGGAGATGGTGCGGTTCTTCCGCACCATCGGCCAGAGCATCGCCGCGCCGGTGATCGCGACCGCGCTGTATTTCGTGGTCTTCGGGTCGGCGATCGGCAACCGCATTCCCGAGGTCGACGGGGTCAGCTACGGAGCCTTCATCGTGCCCGGGCTGACCATGCTGACGGTGCTGACACAAAGCATTTCCAATGCCTCATTCGGGTTTTTCATGCCGAAATTCATCGGCACGATCTACGAGCTGTTGTCGGCCCCGGTTTCCTATCTGGAAATCGTCATCGGCTTTGTCGGCGC
>JAYTCN010000496.1:0-6261 GCA_043736475.1 Paracoccaceae bacterium | reverse complement strand
TGCCAGCCAGCCGATGCCATTCCGCGATTGGGTCGAAACCCGGTACGACCCCGAGGCGATTGCGGCGCAGTTCGAAGCCAACCGCTGGGGCGTGGTTTTTGTCGATTGGATCTTGCGGCGCGAGTAGACCGCACCTTGCGCACGCCCGGCAGCTTTGCTTGAGTGCCCAGCACCTTGCCGGGAAAGTTGATGGCCGCCAGTTTCGCAGACCTCTACACGCCAAAGCTGGTCACGGTGCGGCGTGAAGGCTATCGCCTGCACCATTTTCGGGCCGACCTAGTTGCCGGCCTGACGGTGGCCATTGTCGCCCTGCCGCTGTCGATGGCGATCGCCACGGCCTCGGGCGTGTCGCCCGACCGCGGACTGACGACAGCCATCATCCTGGGATTTTCGCTGGGCGCGATCCTGGTTATCCATCGCATGAGCAAGATTGCCGAAATCGAGACGCTGTCGCCTTTCATTGCCGACGATGTGGCCGACAGCGAAAATCATCGCCGCCCGATCGGCGGCGCTGAACCCGATGGCGTTGTCGATCAGGTCAAAGGCGCATTTTTCTTTGGTGCTGCCGGTTTGATGGATTCGGTGCTGGAGCGGATCGGTGACGCGCACCGGGCGCTGGTGTTGGACTTTGACGGTGTTCTCTTCCTTGATTCTTCAGCCGTGCATGCGGTGCAATCGGTGGTTGCCAAAGCCGGGAAGCAGGGGGTGAAAGTCTATATCAGCGCAACGAGCAAGGCCGAACGGCGCGAGATGGCATCGGATGGAATAGTCCCGCGCGACGTGACCTGTAAAGTTACCGCCGCGGCAGCTTTGGCGCATTGGCACGGGGCCACCCGATGAGCCTGTTTCTGGGCGTCGACACCGGTGGCACCTATACCGATGCCGTTCTGATCGAAGACGAGGCACGGGTTATCGCCAAATCAAAGGCCCTGACCAGCCACCACGACCTGGCCATCGGCATCGGCCGGGCAATGGATGCGGTCCTTGCCGGAATAGCACCGGATGCGGTTTCGCTGGTTTCGTTGTCAACGACGCTGGCGACCAACGCCCTGGTCGAGGGCCAGGGTGGGCGGGTTTGCCTGATTTCCATCGGATTTCTGCCCAAGGACATGGAGCGGGCCGGGCTGGCGGAGGCGCTGATGGGCGATCCGGTTGTTTCGGTGCGCGGCGGGCACAGCCATGCCGGCAACGAGACCGAACCGCTGGACCTGGCGGCGCTGCAATCGGGGATCGCGGCGCATGCAGGCGAGGTTGGCGCCTTTGCCGTTGCCGGACATTTCGCGGTGCGAAACCCCGCGCACGAGGTTGCGGCGCGCGAGTTGATCCGGCAATTGACCGGCAAGCCGGTGACCTGTTCGCATGAACTGACCGCGCACCTGAACGGGCCAAAACGGGCGTTGACAGCAGTTTTGAACGCGCGGCTGATCGGCCTGATCGGGCGGTTGGTCGCCGCGTCGGAAAGTCTTTTGGCGGAACGCGGGATTACCTGCCCGCTGATGGTGGTGCGCGGCGACGGGGCGCTGGTTTCGGCCGATTTCGCCCGAATGCGGCCCATTGAAACGATCCTGTCGGGGCCGGCGGCATCGCTGGTCGGTGCGGTTTGGCTGACCGGCGCCAAGGCAGCGATCGTGTCGGATATTGGCGGGACCACGACCGATGTGGCGATTCTGCGCGACGGGCGACCGTCGATTGACCCCGACGGGGCGATGGTGGGCGGCCACCGGACCATGGTCGAAGCGGTGGCGATGCGCACCACCGGTCTTGGCGGTGACAGCGAGGTGCAGCTGATCGCCGACGGCCTGAATGCCGGGTTGCGGCTTGGACCAAAGCGACGGGTGCCGTTGGCGCTGGTGGCAATGGACTGGCCGAAACTGGTCCACGCCGCGCTGGATGCGCAGCTTGCCAGCGAGCGATCGGGCGAAATGGATGGCCAATTCGTGGTGCCGATCTTGCGCAAGGGCCGCAACCTGAGCGGATTGAGCGACCGCGAACGTGGTCTGGTTGACCGGTTGGGCGAGACGGCCATGGCCAAGGGCGATCTGATCCGCGCCCGGGTTGACGTGACGGCGCTGGAACGTCTGGTGGCGCGCGGTCTGGTGCAGATCGCCGGGTTCACGCCAAGCGATGCCAGTCATGTCCTGGGCAGGCAGCAAGGCTGGGACCGCGCGGCAGCGGAAAAGGGTGCCAGGCTGTTCGCCCGGCAAAAGACCGCGACCGGCGACGCGTTCGCGGCCAATGCGCGGTCGGTATGCCAGGCGGTCATCGCCCGATTGGTCCGGCAGACCTCGGAGATCTTGCTGGAAACGGCATTTGCCGAAGACGGATTCGAGCATCCCGAAAGGTTGGCACGCCATGTGCTGGCCGAGGCCGGCATGCAGCAGCATATCGGCGCGGCGCGAATCTCGGTCGGGCTTGGGTTGCCATTGATCGGGCTGGGGGCCTCGGCCCCGACCTATTACGGGGCGGTGGCGGAAGGGCTGGGATGCGCCGCGATCTTGCCCGAGCATGCCGGAGTTGCCAATGCGATCGGCGCGGTCGTCGGCCAGGTGCGGGTTACGGCGCGGGTGTTGATCACCGCGCCGGCGGAGGGCCGGTTCCGGGTGCATCTGCCGACGGGGCCAGCGGATTTCACCACGTTGCCAGAGGCTTTGGCGCTGGCGGAAACCGCGGCGGCCGAACAGGCCCGCGCGGCGGCGCTGACCGCCGGAGCGGCGGAGGTCGGGGTGGCGGTCGATCGGGCGGTGCAGCAGGCGGATGTCGACGGACGCGCGATGTTTCTGGCGGGCGAGGTGGTGGCGGTTGCCAGCGGCAGGCCCGCGATCGCCGGCTAGCTGTGAGCTTTCATCAGGTTGTCCATTCGGGGCGGATCGGGGAGACTGGAGTTACCAGACTTCGAATTTCCAGGAGCGCCCCGAATGAACATCCACAAGAATGCCCGTCTCACGCCCATTCGTCGCGAGGAGATGGCGCGTTCGGTCATCGCGGGCCGGGCAGCCAAAGCTCCGGCGGCGCGGGCCTTTGGCGTGTCGGCCAGGATCGTCAGCCGCTGGACCGCGCGGTTCGCGGCCGAGGGCCGGGGCGGGATGCAAGACCGCTCTTCCCGGCCAGGGCTTATTCCGAACCAGACCAGACAGGCGCTGGCGGAGCGCATCATGGCGCTGCGCCGCCAGCGCCTGTCTGGTCTTCATATGGCGCGGCAGACCGGGGTTTCGCCCGCCACGGTCAGCCGGGTGCTGCGCCGCGCCGGCCTTTCGCGCCTGAAAGACCTCGCCCCCGCCGAGCCGGTCAGGCGTTATGAATACAAGGAGCCGGGCGGGCTGATCCATCTCGACATCAAGAAACCCGGGCGTTTTGAGAGGGTTGGCCACCGCATCACCGGCAACCGGGCTGGCCAGGGCAAAGCGCGCGGGGTGGGCTGGGAATATGTCCATGTCTGCATCGATGACGCCTCCCGCATCGCGGTCACCGGCGTCTTCCCCGATGAAAAGGCGGTCAGCGCCATCGCCGCTCGGCAAGCCGCCGTCGGCTGTTACCAAAGCCTCGGCGTCACCGTGAGCCGGGTGATGACCGATAACGGATCGTGCTCCAAGGCCAAGACCTTTGCCGCAGCCTGCAAATCCCTGGGTCTCCGGCACATCCGCACCAAACCCTGCACGCCCAAAACCAACGGCAAGGCCGAGCGGTTCATCCAGACGGCCCTGCGCGAATGGGCCTATGCTCGCGCCTACGCGACCTCGGATCAGCGCAAGACCCATCTGCCGGAATGGACCCACAGGTATAATTGGCATCGCCCGCACGGCAGCCTGAACCCAAAGCCGCCCATCAGCCGACTGGGTCAACCGATGGACAACCTGTTGCGGCTCCACAGCTAGTTGTTTAGTCCCGGCATTTGGTGGAGTGGGTTGAGGATGAATCTTTCGGGCTCTGAAGTCCAGCATTTGACGATGAACTCGTAAGGCGTGAGGCCTTTGAGGGTCTTCAGCCTTCGGGCGAAGTTGCAGGCGTCGACGAAATCGGTCAGATGTCGCGCGAGCTCGTCGTGGTCGTCGTGGTGGAAGCGTTTGACGGTCGCATCCTTGATGGTGCGGTTCATCCGTTCGGCCTGGCCGCCATTCAGGAAATCGATCCCCCGGATCGATTTCTTGCCTTCATGGCTCCAGGGGTGCTTTGGTTTGGTGGTGCGATGCCGGATGCCGAGCGTTGCGCAGGCATATCCGAAAGCGTGCGCCCGGACGGGTTCGCCCTTCGCAAGGGCGTCGGCAACCAATTGTGCTGCCGATCCGCCAGCGCCAGGCGTGGTGCAATGGGTGCCGCCGCCATTGGGCTCGAACCAATGGCGCACCAATGACGGCTCGGTCAGCACGATGGTGATCTTGTAAGGCACGTCCGCGACCTCAAAGACCTCGGGTGGAACCACGGTGTTTAGCGAGACTGTGCAGTTTGATGCCTTGGGTCGGCTGCTGAAGGACATCGGCGGCGCGGCGGCTCAGACGTGGGTCTATGCGCATGACAAGGAAGACAATCTGACCAGTGTCACCGATCCGCAGTCGCTGGTCACCACCAATGCCTTCGACCAGTTGAACCGGATCGTGCAGTTGACGGATCGGGATGCAGGTGTAACGCTCACGCCGAGGAACGACAGTGATCTGATGACCGCCTTCACCGACCCAAGAACCATCACCACCGCCTTCGCCTGACGGCTTTGGCGAGGTGCTGAGCGAGGCCTCGCCGGATCGCGGCACGCTGACTTATACCTACAACAGCCGCGGTCTGGCGGCCTCGATGACCGGCGGGCGCGGGAACATGCAGGGCTGTGGTTGCGGGTCATGGCGGGGTTTGATTTTGCTTTGGCGCGAGAGGCGCGGGAGCACGAGGCGGAATTGGGCTATTATTTTGCCGATGGCCGCTATTGGCGGCATTTCGAGGCGATGGATGCGCAGGCCTTGGCGGAACTGGATCAACGTTGGTTGCTGGCGGCGGGGCAATGAAGATGCTGACTAAAACGGTGACGCTTGTAATGCAGACCGAAGACCGATCAGGCGAGGCTCCGGTGGAGCCGCGTCCGGGCCGACTGGCCGGAGCGCGCCTGCCGCCGGCCGTCAGGCGCGGACCGATTTGCCACCGGTCAAATCGGTCGGTGCGCTGGAAAATGTTGCCGCACCATTGCGGCGACTTCTTTGTGCCCGGACAGAATGCCACGTCGTAATGCCCTTGCTTTCCGCACCGGTTGCGTCCATATGACCGCCAAGCGCCGAGCCGCAAGGTTTGGCGCTGATTTCTTCTCTGTCCTCGTTTACTCGCGGCCTGTGAGGGGAAAGCCACCGGATACGCCTGCGGGCAAGTGTGGCACCAAGTGATGGCGCGAGGGACCAAGTCGTTCCTGCATTGCTGATTTGAACTGACCCCCCGGTGCGCCCGGGCGGTGTGCCGTGCCGATTCATGTCGCGCGGATAAGGATTTTGACTTGAATAAAGTAACTTTTGCCGATTTTGGCCTGGCCGAACCGCTGATCGCGGCGCTGCAACGGGCCGGATTTGACCAGCCAACCCCGATCCAGGCCCAGGCCATCGGGCCGCAGATGGAGGGGCGCGATATTCTGGGCATCGCCCAGACCGGCACCGGCAAGACGGCGGCCTTTGGCTTGCCTATTCTGCACCACATTCTGGGCATGACCGGCCGTCCGAACCCCGGAACTTGTCGGGCGCTGATCCTGGCCCCGACCCGCGAACTGGCGGTGCAGATTTCCGATAATCTGCGGGCTTTTGCTGGTGGTGCCCGGCTGTCGACCTGTCTGGTTCTGGGCGGGGTGTCGATCAACGCCCAGATCAAGGCGATTGCCCGTGGCGTCGATGTGGTGATTGCCACCCCGGGCCGGCTGATCGACCTGATGCAGCAGCGCAAGATCCGGCTGGATGAGGCCAGGTTCGTGGTGCTCGACGAGGGCGACCGCATGCTCGACATGGGCTTTATCGAACCGGTGAAACGCATTGTCGCCGCCTTGCATCCGCGCCGGCAGTCGGCGTTGTTTTCGGCGACGATGCCGAACGAGGTGCGGGGCTTGGCGGAAACCTTCCTGAAAGACCCGGTGCGCATCGAGGTGACGCCGCAGGCGACGGTGGTGGCGAAGATCGAGCAGCGGGCCGAACTGCTCGACGGGCCGAAGAAACGCTCGCGTCTGACCGAGATGCTGGGCCAGCCGGA
Organism: Paracoccaceae bacterium; assembly: GCA_043736475.1. Classification (GTDB taxonomy): domain Bacteria; phylum Pseudomonadota; class Alphaproteobacteria; order Rhodobacterales; family Rhodobacteraceae; genus JANMOK01. Next base: position 60 of record JAYTCN010000496.1, on the reverse strand, counting down.
ATTTGGCCGGGTGATCGTGTTCGCCCGGACCAAACGCGGGGCCGACAAGGTCCAGGAGAA
>JAYTCN010000495.1:0-2661 GCA_043736475.1 Paracoccaceae bacterium | reverse complement strand
TCAATTCGCACAGCTCGGTTTATGTCGAGCGGTTCGGCGTGCTGGAAAAGAGCAAGGTTCGTTTTCGCGACGAACGCCACCTGCTGCGGATCATCGACAAGATGGTGTCGCGCATCGGCCGCAGGGTCGATGAATCGCAGCCCTGGGTCGATGCCCGTCTGGAAGACGGCAGCCGGGTCAACGCGATCATCCGGCCCTGCGCCATCGACGGCCCGTCGGTGTCGATCCGCAAATTCTCGGCGCAGCCGCTGACCATGGCGCGACTGGTTGACCTCGGCGCGCTGAACGCGCAGGCGGCGGCGCTGTTGAAAGGGCTGGTCGAGGCGCGGCTGAACGTGTTGATTTCCGGCGGCACCGGGTCGGGCAAGACCACGATGCTGAACGCGATGTCGTCCTTTATCGGCTCGACCGAACGCATCGTCACCATCGAGGATGCCGCGGAACTGCAATTGCAGCAGGACCATGTCGTGCGTCTGGAAACCCGCCCGCCAAGCCCGTCGGGCACCGGGGCGGTCACCCAACGCGATCTGGTGCGCAATGCCCTGCGGATGCGGCCCGACCGGATCGTCATCGGTGAGGTGCGCGGCGCCGAAGCCTTTGACATGTTGCAGGCGATGAACACCGGCCATGACGGCTCGATGACCACCGTCCACGCCAACACCACCCGCGATGCGCTGAGCCGGATCGAGCAGATGGTCACCATGATCGGCATGGATTTCCCGATCTCGGCCATAAGGTCGCAAATCGCGGCGGGGCTGCACATGGTCGTGCAACTGAACCGTCATAGCGACGGCAGCCGCCGCGTCACTGCCGTGTCCGAAATCACCGGGATGGAGGGCAACGTCATCACCATGCAGGACATCTTCCTGTTCAAGAAAACCGGTCGGTCGGCCAGCGGTCAGGTGCTGGGGGAATTCGTCGCCACCGGCATAAGGCCGCGCTGTGCCGAACAACTGGCGCAGGCCGGTATCGACCTTGGCTCCGACATGTTCAGCCGCGAAAGGCCAAGATCATGATCCCCCTTCCCGAATTTGGTTACGGTGTCCTTGTCTATGTCGGCATCTTTCTGGGCGTTCTGATGCTGTTCGAGGGGCTGTGGCAATTGATGTCACGCAGCGAGCGGACCACTGACGCCCGCAACCGCCGGATGCGGCTGATCGCGGGCGGGGCCACGACCGGCGAGGTTCTGGGCCTTTTGAAACCAAAAGAGGCGCAGTGGGGCCTGGGCCGCCTGCCCTTGATCGGATCGCTGCCGCGTGACATCCGCCGGGCCGGCATGACCATCCGTCCCGCCGTCGTGCTGGGTCTGGGCCTGATGACCACGGTCATCCTTGGACTGGCCCTGACCTCGCGGATCAACCCGATCGCAGCCTTTGGCGTGGCCGCGTTGATCAGCCTTGTCGCCCCGGTCCTGGTCATTCGATCGCGGCGTGACGCGCGGATGAAGGCGCTGACCAGTCAATTGCCCGACGCGCTGGAACTGATGGCGCGCGGCCTGAAGGTCGGCCATCCGCTGAACGCCACCATCGCCACCGTGGCGCGCGACATGGTTGACCCGGTCGCCACCGAATTCGGCATCATCGTCGATCAGATCAGCTATGGCGATGATCTGGTCAGCGCCTTTCGCGACTTTGCCGACCGCACCGGGGTCGAGGATGTGAACTATCTGGCCACCAGCGTCGCCATCCAGAACGGCACCGGGGGCGATCTGTCGCGGATATTGGTGACGCTGTCCAAAGTCATCCGCGGCCGGATCACCAGGCGCAAACGCATTCTGGCGATTTCCTCCGAGGGGCGGATGACGGCCTGGTTCATGTCGCTGCTGCCGCTGTTCATCTTTGCATCAACCTCGCTGCTGTCGCCGGACTATTACTGGGGGGTCAGCGCCGACCCGATGTTCAAACCGATTGCAATTACGGTCGTGTGCCTGATCGTGGCCAATTTTCTGGCCATGCGGCGTCTGGTGAATTTCAGGATCTGAGGGAGGTCAAGCATGTTGGACTGGCTGCAGACAACGATGGCCGCGCTGAGCATCTCGGCCCAGACCATCTTGCTCGTTGGCGCGGGCCTCGGGGGCCTGCTGGTCACCCTGGGCCTGTCGGGGGCGTTTGCCGCCCGCGACCCGGTGCTGCAACGCATTGCCCAGCAAGCGCTGCACAAGCGGCCGAGCGGGGCCGACGCCGGCTTGCTGCGCCCGTCGGACAAAGATCCAAAGGGCCTGATGAAGTCGCTGATCCCGGGGGACCGCAAGGAACGCAGTCAGGTGCAACGCCATCTGGCCATGGCCGGGGTCACCGGTCCGCATGGCCTGCGCAACTACTATCTGCTCCGTCTGGGACTGGGGTTCGTGTTGCCCGGTGCCATGATCGCGCTGATCTTTCTGTCCAGATCCGGGCAATTCCCCTTGCCGGATGCCGTTGTTGCCCGGCTGGGGGCTTTCAGCCAGCCGCAACTGCTGGCGATGCTGAGCGTGCTGGTGGCCGCCGGGTTCTTCGGGCCGGTGTACTGGCTGAACGCGCGGGTTGCCGCCCGGCGTCAGGCCATCGACGATGCCTTTCCCAATGTGCTGGATCTGTTGCAGATCTCGGTTGAATCCGGTCTGGGTCTTGATGCCGCGATGATAAGGGTCGCCAACGAAACCGCAACGAACGCCCCGGAGAT
>JAYTCN010000494.1:0-15196 GCA_043736475.1 Paracoccaceae bacterium | reverse complement strand
CGAGATTCATATTCGCGGCAAGCGGGTCGAGATGAAAAGCACCACCGACGCCATCGCCAACGGCATCGAGACGATCTATCAGGATTCGGCGCTGGTCATCCAGCTTTCCATCGCCCGCAACCTGTTTCTGGGCCGGGAACCGACGCGGGGGCCGGGGATTTTCAACCGGATGGACCTGCCGACGATGGAACGGGTCGCCTCGGACCTGCTCAAACGGGTCGGCATTTCCAAAGCCATCCCGGCCTCGACCCCGATCGGCGCATTGTCGGGCGGCGAACGCCAGGCCGTCGCCATCGCCCGCGCGATGCATTTTGACAGTGATGTCATCATCCTCGACGAGCCGACCAACAATCTCGGCGTGGCCGAAACCCGTGGCGTGCTGCAATTCGTGCGCAACGCGCGGGATTCCGGGCACTCGTGCATCTTCATCGCCCACAACATCCACCACGTGTTCCAGGTCGTCGACCGGATCGTGGTGATGCGGCACGGCACGGTGGTGGCCGACGATATCGACCCCAGGCATACCAGCGTCGAAGCGGTCGAGCGGGTGATCACCGGAGTGGACCTTTGATTGGCGGGCCGATGACGGAGACAACCGGCTTGTGGCCGGCAGGACCGGCGTCCGGCCTTCGGGCATCGCCGAACCGAAATGGATTGCCGAATACGCCCATCTGCACGGCATCCTGATGGCGCCGCACGGCACTGGCAATGGCCTGCTGGGCCTGGCGGCGCTGGTGCAGGTTTATGCAACCCTTCCGGCGAATTTCATCGCTTTCGAATACCCGACGGGCAGCGAGCCATGGTGGTACGACATTGTTGAAGGCCTGCCCGAAAAGATTGTGACGAACGGGATGGTCGAGGTCATCAACCGCCCCGGCATGGGCGTCGACCTGGTCGCCGAGCGCGCCGAGCGGTACTTGGCCGAGGAGGATCGATTGTTCTTCCGGTAAGGATTCCAGCAGCTTTGCCGGACAAAGTGGCACGATCTTGTCCTGCCCGCATGCCTGGTCCTTGCGCCGCGTTTGCCACCGGGATCTCACCCTCGGGTGGTGTCAGTCGGACGCCGCTGGCGCCAAAGCACGCTCGGCAGCTATCGCCGGGGCGCGGTCAATCTCCTCGACCGGGATGCCTGAACCCGGCAGTTCGACGACCTGCAGCCACTTCCGGGATGCTCAACAATGGATTCTGCAGAAACGCGCCGTCCAGAGCGCCGGTAGGACGCGCTGGACGGCTGTTCGCTATCTTCCAGCCCGGACAGGTCCAGGTATCGTAATCGATTGCCTGAAATCCCGCGGCTTCGAACCGAAGGCGCTCGACCGCGGCGACGATCGCAAGTTGGGTCGCCGGATCAGCAAACGAGCTGAGAGTTCCCATCTGCCATTCCGCCGACACGAAGGGCGAAGCTCCACTTTCGTCGGATGCTCGGGCCGCAGAGAATCGTTTCCGTGCATGCCGCCATCCACAATCATTCAATCAGGAACCCGGCCTCTGCTCCCGCAGCACCTGCAAGCCGAACCGCGCCGCTGCCCTGACCGGGTGGCGTCAGCCCGGTGCGGCCTGAAGCCAGCTCCATTTGGGCAAACTGAGACTGGATCATATTCGTCTGATACCACCCCGCCCCGTCACGGTCTGCTCAAATACTGCCGCGCGTTACCAGCTTCGGTTCGATCAAAATATGTTCAACCAACTTTCGTCCGTTGATCCGGCTGAGCAGTGCCTCGGCCGCCAGTTTGCCCAATCTCGCGCCATCCTGATCAATTGAAGCCAAGTCAATAAGCGGCAGCGCGGCTACAGGTGAGTTGTCATAGCCCACGATTGCCAGGTCGCCGGGGACCTTGAGACCAAGTTGGTGCGCCATATTGATCATCGGGACAGCGTCCAAATCGGACCAGCAGAATACGGCGCGCGGTCGGTCGAAGGCAGTCAAGACCTGCCGGATCATTTGGTCGCGCGGAACATCCGACTGGGGTAGACGCACAAGCCGCGTGCTGTCGACAAGGCCAGCCTCGGCCATCGCCTGCAGATAGCCGCGCTCGCGCCGAGGCGCCACATCCGCCGGGTGCCGGTCAGGGTCGGCCAGTGTGATCATGGCAATATCGCGATGGCCTCTTGCCAAAAGCGCCTGAACCGACAGTTTCGCGCCCATCAAGTCGTCATTGTTGATCGTATCGAAGCTGACCACTGCGGGCTCATGGTGGCCTATCACCACGATTGGAATCTGTCGGGCATAATGTTCCAGCGTTTCACCCGCAATCTGCGGCGCGACAAGGATCAGGCCGTCCATCCGGTTGTCGATCATCTGCTCGATCAACCGAACCTCGGTCCTCGTCCGCGCCGCCCCAACGCCCACCATGATCTTGAACCCTGCGGCCTCGGTGATGCTTTCTATTCCTTGCAAGACTGACGGCAGGAAGGGGTTGTCGATGCCGACCAGCAGCACCCCCAGAGTGAACGTCTGACCTCGCATTCCGCGGGCCGCGACCGAGGGTCGATAGCCCAGCTTGTTGATGCTGGCCTCCACCTTCATCCGCAGCGCCCCAGATACGCCGTAAGCGTTTCGCATGACCTTGGACACGGCGGCTACCGAAACCCCGGCATCGGCCGCCACAGTGCGGATTGTCACCCGCCCGCGCCCACCTTTTGCCCCGCCATCGGCCATCGCATCCCCCTGGTTGCGCGGACCCTATCAAAAAATACTTGCAAGGAAAATCGAATTGTAGAATGATTTACGTAGAACGGTATACAAACGGCGCGTCGTTTGATTCGCGCCCCAGGGGAGGATGTGTGAATGAGCCTTGATGGGCGTCCGTCCAGCAATTCCGCGACCAGTATTGCGGTGCCGAAGCACAAGTTTTCGGCCGAAATGATCGCCCCCGGCAGCGATGCAGGTACCGGTGGACCGGGCACGTTCGTGGCCCGGGATTTCGATTTGGCAAAGGTGGAACGCGGTACAATTCTTTTTCTATCGGCACAGGGCCTCTATCGCGCCTTCCTGAACGGCACCCGCGTGGGCACCGACCTTCTGACTCCCGGCTGGACTTGTTACGACGACCGCATTGCCTATCAGGCCTACGATGTTTCGGACTTTTTGAAACCCGGCGCAAACCGACTGGAAATCTGGCTGGGAGATGGCTGGTATCGCTCTCCTCTGATGTGGGCGCTGAACCCGATTCCGAACACATGGGGCAACCGCATCGGTGCCTTGGCAGAACTGGTGGTGGGCGGCAAGGCCGTTCTCAAGACTGATGTAAGCTGGAAGTCCGGTGTAAGCCCGGTCACTGCCAACGGCGTCTACTACGGCGAGGATTTCGACGCCCGCATCAGCCTTGTCGAAACTCATGGGGTCGAGGTTCTGGCTTTCGACCACAGCCTTCTGGTTCCACATGAAGTTGATCCGGTCAAGGAAATGGCTCCGGTTGCGCCGCTGAATAGCTGGATTGATGGCAGCGCCACAGTATACGATTTCGGCCAGAATTGCGGCGCCTATGCCCGCATTTCGGTGAAGGGTCCTGCCGGTGGGCATGTGCGGGTGGAATTCGCGGAAGTGCTTGGCCCGGAGCGCGCGTTCGACAACCGCAACTACCGCTCGGCCCGGTCCGAGCAGCACTACACGCTGAAGGGCGAGGGGGTGGAGACTTACGCGCCGCTCTTCTCCTTCTTCGGCTTCCGCTATGCCCGCGTCACGCTGTCCGCCGGTGTGGAAATGGAGAAGATATACCAGATCCCTGTCACCTCGATTCCTGTCGAGGCCGGCGGGTTCACCTGTGGAGTGCCTGCGGTAAATCGTCTGGTCCTGAACACTGTCTGGTCGCAGCGGTCGAACTTCATCGAAGTGCCGACCGACTGTCCGCAGCGCGACGAAAGGCTGGGCTGGACCGGCGACGCGCAGGTCTTTGCCGGCACCGCCTGCTGGCTGGCCGACAGCGAACGGTTTCTGGCCAAATACCTGCGCGACGTGCGCCACGACCAGCGCCCCAATGGTGCCGTGCCGCATTTCTCGCCCGATCCGACCCGGCTGCATCCGATCGAGGGGCGCGGCGACTGGGCCGGATCGACCGGCTGGGGTGATGCCATCGTCATCATCCCGTGGCAGCTGTATCTGCATTACGGCGACAAGGCGGTGCTGGCGGAAAACTTCCCCGCCATGGTCAAATGGCTCGATTACCTGTGGGGCATTTCGAATGGGCCGCTGATCCGCCCGGATTCGCGCTGGGGCGGCCATGGGTTCACCTTTGGCGACTGGATTCAGCCGGTGGGCGACAACCGCAAGCCGCGGCCCACCATTGCCGACGATTGTGCCGCGACCTTGTACCACTTCATATCTACCGATCTGGCCGCCCGCATCGCCGGGCTGATCGGCGAGACGGCGCAAGCCACCGCGTTGCACGGGCGGGCCGAGGCGATCCGCGCGGCGTTCAAGAACGAATTCTTCGCCCCCTCGGGCCGCATCGCGCATAACGATCAGACCTCGTGGTCCTTGGCCTTCCTGTATGGCCTTGTGCCGCCGGAGTATTACGAGGCCGGCAAGGCCTATTTCCGCCGCGTGGTGGAAGAGGCGGATGGGCTGATCGGCACCGGCTTCATCGGCACGCCTGCGATCTTGCCCGCGCTGACGCTGCACGGCATGGCCGATCTGGCGGAACGACTGTTGTTGAACCGCAAGGTTCCGGGCTGGCTGTATCAGGTCGAACGCGGCGCCACCTCGATCTGGGAGCGCTGGGACGCGCTGGGCGAGGATGGCACGATCTACGACCCCGACATGAACAGTTATAATCACTACGCCTATGGCGCGGTCTGCCAGTGGCTGTTCGAAAGCGTCGCCGGGGTGGCCCCGGTGGCTGCGGCGCCCGGCTTTGACGAGGTGACGCTGGACCCGCTGATCCTGCCCGCGCTGTCGCCGGTGGCGGCATGGCACGACTGCCGCCATGGCCGGATCGAGGCGGGCTGGAGCCTTTCGGGCGACAGCGTGACCTACCGCGTGACCTTGCCCCCGGGCTGCACGAGCCGCCTTGTTGCCAACCCGGTGCGGCAGGGCGTGAGTGTTGCGGGCAAGCCCGTAACCGTTCCGGCCGGGGGGCTGCCGCTGCCGCCCGGGCACCACGACATTACCTTCCGCGTCTGACGCGAAGCAACGACCCGGGCGGTGCGACTGCCCGGCACAAAACCACTGGTCCAATGGAGGAGTATGGGACCATGAAACTGATCCCGAGCGCGGCACTTCTGTCCGCTTTCACCTTGGTCGCGGGCCTGGCCCAGGCCGAAACGGTGCTGTCCATCACGCTTGACGGCAACGCCGAAACCATTGCGGCAATGGACGCGCTGACGGCGGCCTATACCGCCGCGCATCCCGATGTGACCTTTGAGATCGAGAACCGTCCCGGCGGTGCCGACGGCGACAATCTGGTCAAGACCCGTCTGGCCACCGGCGAGGCGGGCGACATCCTGCAATACAACTCGGGCTCGCTGTTTCAGGCGCTGAACCCGACCGAGATGCTGGCCGACCTGACCGACATCGCGGGCCAAGCCAATGTGATCGACAGCTTCAAGCCGGTCGTCACCGCGTCCGACGGCACCGTACGCGGCGTGCCCTTTGGTGCGGCCATGGGCGGCGGCATCTACTACAACAAGAAGATCTACGCGGAACTGGGTCTGTCGGTGCCCAAGTCCTGGGCCGAGTTCATGGCCAACAACGAAAAGATCAAGGCGGCGGGCAAGGTCGCCGTGGCGCAGACCTATGGCGACACCTGGTCGTCGCAACTGTTCGTGCTGGCCGATTTTTACAACGTGCAGGCCGCCGAGCCGAATTTCACCGCCGACTATACCGCGAACAAGGCAAAGTATGCGACGTCGCCAGCCGCGATGGCGGGCTTCCAGTATCTGGAAGATACCTTCAAGGCCGGCTATCTGAACGAGGATTTCGGCGTCGCCAAGTTTGACGACGGGGTGCGCATGGTCGCCACCGGCGAGGCCGCGCATTACCCGATGCTGACCTTTGCCCTTGGCAACATCAAGCAGAACTTCCCCGAAAACCTGAATGATGTCGGCTTCTTCGCCCAGCCGGGTCCGGACGCCGCCAAGAACGGACTGACGGTCTGGATGCCTGCCGGGCTTTACATTCCGGCTGCCTCGCCCAACGTCGAAGCCGCCAAGGAGTTCCTGAGCTTTGTCGCCTCGGTCGAGGGCTGCAACCTGATGATCGGTGCCAATGGTGCCACCGGCCCCTATCTGATCAAGGACTGCGCATTGCCTGCCGATGTGCCCGGTGCCGTGTCCGACATGCTGCCCTATTTCCAGACCGAAGGCATGACCGCCCCGGCGCTGGAATTCCTGTCGCCGATCAAAGGCCCGGCTTTGGAGCAGATCACCGTCGAGGTCGGTTCGGGCATCCGCCCGGCGGCCGAAGCGGCGGCACTTTACGATCAGGATGTCGAAAAACAGGCCAAGCAGCTCGGCTTGCCCAACTGGTAAATCCTTTCTGGTCCCCCCGCCCGCGACTTTGGGCGGGGGCTTTACTGACCAAGTTGATTGGCACAAATTGAACGCGACCAAGTCACGCGAGGCCGCATGGCATCCCGACGCCCTTCACCTTACCCGTACTGGTTCGTCCTGCCGGCGGCGGTGATCTTCGTGATCCTGTTTCTGGTGCCGACTGTTGCCAGTTTCTGGTTCAGCCTGACCCGCTGGGACTTGTTCGAGGCGCATTTCATCGGCTGGGTCAATTACCGCCAGTTCTTCAAGGAACCGTTTCTGGTGCAGGGGCTGGTGAACACGCTGATCTATGCCTTTCTGACCTCGGCCACCAAGACGGTCTTCGGGCTGCTGCTGGCGGTGCTGCTGACCAGCGGTATCCTGTGGCAGGGGTTTTTGCGCTCGGTGGTGTTCTTTCCGGTGCTGGTGTCGACCATCGGTGTCGGCATCACCTTTCAGGCGCTGATGCATCCGACCAAGGGCGTGATCAATCTGGCGCTGGAGCTGATCGGCATCGACGGCCCGTCATGGCTGTCCGATCCCGCACTGGCGCTGTATTCGGTGGCCTTCATCGACCTGTGGAAGGATGTGGGTCTGGCCACCCTGATCTATATCGCCGGCCTCGCCGCCATCTCGCCCGATTATTACGAGGCCGCGCGCATCGACGGCGCGACCCGGGTGCAGCAGTTCTGGCGCGTGACCGTGCCGCTGGTCAGGCCCGCCACCGTGACCGTCATCACCCTGTCGCTGATCGGGGGTCTCAGGTCGTTCGACATCATCTGGGCCACCACGCGCGGGGGCCCGGGCTTTTCATCCGACGTGCTGGCCTCGGTGATCTACAAGCAATATCAGGCCGGCTTTTATGGCCTCGCCACGGCAGGCAACGTCATCCTGTTCCTGCTGATCGCAATGATCATCCTGCCGCTGACCTGGTGGTTCAACAAGCGCGAGGTCGAGCTGTGAAACCCCGTCAACGCAACACCGGCCTGATCGCCACGGCCTTGGCCATCGTGATCTTCATCATGCCCTTCCTGTACATCTTTTTCATGGCGATGAAGACCAAGAAAGAGGCGGCGCTGTTCCTGTTTTCATGGCCCGGCGAATGGCATTTCTGGGCCAACCTGACCGAGGTGATCAAGGCGCGCAACTACATGCTTCTGCTGGCCTATTTCAACTCGACAATCATCACGGTCGGCGCGGTGTCGCTGCTGGTCATCTTTGGTGCGATGGTGGGGTACATCTTGCAACGCCGCCCGTCGGGCTGGAACAAGCTCATCTATGCCGGGGTGCTGATCGGGCTGATGGTGCCGCCCGCGGTGGTGCCGACGATCTGGGTACTGCAGGGCCTTGGCCTGTTCAAGACCATCCACGGCATGATCCTGATTCAGGTGGCTTACGGCCTTGCCTTTTCAGTCCTGCTGTTCCGGTCGTTCATCTCGACCATTCCGCGCGATCTGGACGAGGCCGCCATCATCGACGGCGCGCGGCCCTGGCAGGTGTTCTGGAAGGTGATCCTGCCGCTTCTGAAACCGGTGACCGTCACGCTGGTCGTGGTGCAGTCGATCGCCATCTTCAACGATTTCACCAATCCGCTCTACTATCTGCCGGGCAAGGAAAACGTCACCGTCCAGCTGACGCTGTTCAACTTCCAGACCCAGTTCCAGAGCCAGTTCAACCTTCTGTTCATGAACATCCTTCTGGTCACCATTCCGCCGCTTCTGGTCTTCGTCTTCTTCAACCGCCAGATCGTCGCCGGCATGACCTCCGGCGCCGTGAAAGGATAGTGCAATGAGCTCGGTCACACTGAAGAACGTCAAGAAGAGCTTTGGCAGCCTGGACATCATCAAGGGCGTGGACCTGACCATCGAAGATGGCGAATGCTGCGTCTTCGTCGGCCCCTCGGGCTGCGGGAAAACCACGCTTTTGCGGATCATCTCCGGGCTCGAAGATGCCACCTCGGGCAGCATCGAGATCGCCGGCCAGGACGTGACCGGGGCCGAGCCCTCCAAGCGCGGCATCGCCATGGTGTTCCAGAGCTACGCGCTCTACCCGCACCTGACAGTGCGCCAGAACATCAGCTTCGGCCTGTCGTTGGCCAAGCTGCCCAAGGCCGAAATCGCGGCCAAGGTCGAGGCGGCGGCAGCAGCCCTGCAACTGGCGCCTTATCTGGATCGCAAGCCCAAGGCCCTGTCCGGCGGCCAGCGCCAGCGTGTCGCCATCGGGCGGGCCATGGTGCGCGACCCCAAGGTGTTCCTGCTGGACGAGCCCTTGTCGAACCTCGACGCGTCGCTGCGGGCGCAGATGCGGATCGAGCTGACAGACCTGCACCGCAAACTGGGTGCCACAATGATCTATGTGACGCACGACCAGGTCGAGGCGATGACCATGGCCGACAAGATCGTGGTGCTGAACGGCGGCAAGATCGAACAGGTTGGTTCGCCGATGGAGTTGTACAACAACCCCGTCTCGCCCTTTGTCGCCGGTTTCATCGGTTCACCCAAGATGAACCTTTATGAAGACGCGGCGGTCGTTGGCGTGGGCTGCAAGACGTATGGCATCCGCCCCGAACACCTGAGGCTGACTTCCGAAAACCCGCGCTGGACCGGCACCGTCCGCCACGTTGAAAGACTTGGCGCTGATACTGTGATTTACCTGGAGGTCCGGGGCATGGGCGCCATGGTCGTGCGAACAGATGGCGACGCGAATCCACTTGTCGGCTCGACCCAAGGCGTGAGCCCGGTCGAGGGTCGCGAGTTCCGTTTCGACTGAACCGCATGCCAAATGTGCACCGTTGCGGTCCCGCAGGCACGGTCAGAGCAAACTGACTTGAGGCGCTTGTTTCAGTCGCCCTGCGACGCCGTACGCCCGAACCCAACCCCGTTCGATACTTCAAAACGTCGCCTGAGGTCATCGGCCTGGCAGTGATGCTGTAGGTTCGCTACCCGCTGTCGCTTCGCATCGTCGAGGACCTGCTCCATGAGCGTGGGATCGAAATTAGCCACGAGACGGTCCGGTTCTGGTGGAAGCGATTTGGCCCAGTTTTCGCCGCCGAGATCCTCAAGAACCAGGTCAACCGGCTGGGTGCGAACCGACCAGGCATCCAAATCAGACTGACCAAAAACCGGCCCTTCAGTTTAACCCGCCTTCTGGGCTTCAATCTCGACATTCGTGACAAAACCGGTGAGGTGGGGCTGGCCAGCCGGGAAAACGGTCTGGCGCCCAGTGCAGAGGTCGAAGCTCCGGTCCATCCAGCCAAAACTATTTCGCCAGTGGCGGAGTTTCGCCACCAGCGACCGCAAACGGCAACCGATCGATCCCACCGCTGTTGTTTCTGTGTTGGAAAAATTGCACTCATATGCACCGGAGAGGCTGATGCCGCGTAAGACAGTGATTTACTCTTTGACGGTTGCACAGATTGCGATCGGTCGCGCTGTCGTCCCCGCCTGGGCAGGGGGCGGCCATGAGGGGAATCATGGCAACAACGGCTATGGCACCGGGCAAGTCGCATTCTGCCCGCCGGGTCTGGCCAAGAAGAATCCGCCTTGCGTGCCGCCGGGTTTGGCAAAGTCTTGTATCCCCGGGGAATACAGGCAGGACGATGATTACTGGCGTGGATACTATGACGGTCAAAACTGGCTTGGCGATGGCGATCATTACGGCTGAACTCGCCCCATGGTGCCGTGATCCGGATCGGCGATCCGCGGACCGGACTGCCCTGTCATCTGATCTTCAATCCTGAACTGTTTGGATTGCCCCGGGTCGGCGACGCCTGGCGTTATGCGATCGCCGACAACCGGATCGTGCGGATTGACCCGGATACGCTCCAGGTCTTGGCGCTGATCCGTATGGTGGATGCGATTCTGGCCTGAGCCGGCGCGCTCCCCGACTTGGCAAAAGTCCGGACATTTACAGAGCCATGCGCATCGGGGAAACTGCGGGCAATGGCAGTGTCGGAAGTAAACAGGCCAAGACAGGCAAGTTGTTGGCGTGGCCTTGGCAAATGCACTATCGCAGTTGACCTGAGACCGGTTTCTCCTCCGGCCCAGCGGAGAGTACTTGGGTTGGATTCCACAGAGTGTCCTGTTGTTCCAATCTCATTTTGATCCCAATCTCGCTGGTCGGGCTTTCGCGGGCAAAAGATGGCGAGTGCGCTGGATATGGTCCCCTTTGAGCAATATATTTGGTAACGCACGTTGGCCAGCAACGGGATTTCTGCGTTGCGAATTTAGGCCCAGACATACCGCTGCGCTGTTTCGCCTTCGTCGGAAACCGCGCCAGAAAATGTTTTCGTCCTAGCGGCCGACCGCAACACGCCCGTAACTGGGCAGGTTGAACCTTGTGTAGACCCCGAAATCAATCATCTGAGGTTCGCGCATGATTTCCGAAGTATTTGCGAGACGCATCGCTTCGGCCAGCATCTGGGCCGGGTCCTGGGCGATGACGAAGTCGAAGGACCCAAGCTGCAGGAATGGCACGGTGATGTCGTTCGCCTCGTGTCCGACAACAAACAGATCGCGGGCGCGACCAGCTTCGCGCAGGGCCTCAACCAGACCGGCATTACCGCCACCGACATTGTAAAGGCCGCCGATCGCCGGCTGGTCTTTCATCATCCGGCGCACCGCATCGCGGGTTTTTTCCGGATTGTCTTCGCCCTGCGCCTCGTCGGCGAGGATCACCTTGGGGAAATGGGCCCGCAATGCGGTGCGAAAACCGATTTCGCGGTCTTCGTGGCAGCGATAGGCATGGTCGCCCAGGACCACGCCTACCGTCGTTGGCCGGTCGCCCAAAGCGCGGCCGATCAGGAATGCCGCCGTCTGCCCCGCAGCGCGGTTGTCAATGCCGACAAAGGCATCCCGCGCTGCTGGCGAGAGGTCCGAAATCAGGGCGATGACCGTTTTGCCCTGGCTGCGCGCCAGCGCGAGCAGCGAAACCATGCGGTCGGTATTTTTCGCCGTCACAATCAACGGCCGGGTCGGATCGCGGCACAATTCGCCGACCAGGGCCAGCATTTCATCTTCGCTTTTTTGCCACATGTCGAAAAGCTGGCTGTTGCCGGTATCCGTCCGCGAAAACGCCGTCCGCATTTGCCCCATCATTCCCCGGCCAACCCTGAGTACGATGTCAGCCCGGGCAATATCGGAGGCGTCGATCGGCGATGATCTTGTCAGCCGGGTCAGGGTGGTTTCGACAATTTGGCGGGTGCGCGGGTGGACGCCGGCGCGACCGTTCAGCACCCGGTCGATCGTCGCCCTGGACAGGCCCGATTCGCGCATGATCTCGGCAATCCAGACTTTTCGCATCACTTTCCGCTCGACCCGGGATATGTCATGCCCAAAATACTTCAAATAATGTCAACGGCAAGAGGCTGCAGGGTAGTCTAGAGAATTTTGACGTAAAATGAGAGATAAATCAAAAAATTTCGCCGTATTGAGACAAGAAGGCGTCAATTTTGATTGATCCTGACGCTGGTTGCTGTCTCTAATCCGATTGACCACGAGCGCCGACAGGGCGGTCGAAACGACAGCACAGGGGTCGCTGCGGTCTCAGAGAGGTTGCCCGCCGGTGTCGAACGACGTGGCTGCACCCACTGCGCCTGCAGCGAGCACCGAGATCCGGCGCAAGCGCCCGCCGCGCACGTTCATGGACCGGCCGATGTCACGGCCGGAATCCGGCGTCATCCTCGCGGCGTCCTGCTGGCGACCACCGAGGGCTTCCCGATCCGCCTGAAAACTCCGGACCCAGTCCTGCAGTCGCTGGACTTTCAGTGGCTGGGAATCCCGGGGCCATTCTTCTGGTTTCTGGGTCTGGTGATCATTTTTTCCTACGTCCTGACCCGGACGCGCTTCGGCAACTGGCTGTTTGCGACCGGCGGATCACCTGAAGCCGCACGCGGCATGGGCGTTCCGGCGGCAAGGGTGCAGATCACGGCTTTTGCCATCGCTTCGATGCTGGCCTGCGTGGCGGGCTACGTTTCGGTGGCGCGGTTTTCCTCGGTTGATGCACTGCGCGGCACCGGCATGGAGCTGGAAGTCGTGCTGGCCGTGGTCATCGGCGGCGCCAGCCTGAACGGCGGCTATGGCTCGATCATCGGGGCCGGGCTCGGCGTGCTGATCATCGGCATGATCCAGCAAGGCCTGATCCTGATCGGCATATCGGTCTATTGGTATCAGGCCGGAATCGGGATGTTGCTGATCGTCGCGGCCACGATCAACCAGCGCGTGCGCAAGCGGAGTATCTCGTGATGAGCGGCCAAAAGTTATTGTCGCTGGCCGGGGTCAGCAAATCGTTCGGCCGGGTCAATTCGTTGCGCGACGTGAACATGGACGTGAATTCGGGCGAGGTACTGGGGCTGTTGGGCGACAACGGCGCGGGCAAATCAACCCTGATCAAGATTCTCGCCGGCGTGCACCAGCCGACAACCGGCGACATCCTGTGGGAAGGCGAAAAAACCAAGCTCGACAACCCCCGCGCGGCGATGAACCACGGGATTTCGGTGGTCTATCAGGACCTTGGCATCATCCCGCTGCTGTCGATCTGGCGGAATTTCTTTCTGGGCCGCGAGGACGCGGTGTCGCGGAAACTGCCCGGCCACTACCAGCTGCGGATCAGCCACATGCGCGACGTTGCCCGACAGGCACTACAGAACCTGGGCATTCACATCGACGATGTCGACCTTACCGTGGCCAAGCTGTCGGGAGGCGAGCGGCAATCGATCGCCATCGCCCGCGCGGTGCATTTCCTGTCGAAGCTGCTGATCCTGGACGAGCCCACTGCCGCTTTGAGCCTGAAGGAAACCGCCAAGGTTCTGGCCTATGTGCGCGAGGCCCGCAACCAGGGCGTCGCCGTGGTGCTGATCACCCATAACATCGCCCATGCCTACGAGGTGTGCGACCGGTTCACCGTGCTGTTCCACGGCACGGTGGTCGAGACCATGGCGAAGGAAAACGTAACCGAGAATGAGCTTGCGAACCTGATCAATACGGGCAGCCGCACGCAACACGGAATTGCCGTCTGAAGAGCGGCGATACACAGGGGAGGAGACCCAAATGAAGACTTTCGTCCGCTTTGGCGCTGTCAGCGCTCTGGCACTGATGGCAGCCGGTACCGCCATGGCACAGGATCACTGCGAGGGCCGCAAACCCTATCTGATCTATTATGCGACCCACGCCATTGCCGAACCGGTCTGGGAAACGGTGAAGAAGGGCGCGGAACAGGGCGCTGCCGACAACTGCCTTGAACTGAAATGGACCCAGGACCAGACCTTTTCCATCGAGACCACGATCAACCGGATGGAAATTGCGATCACCGAGCAGCCCGACCTGATGGTGATCACCGCCACCGACCCGGTTGCCATGCGCCCGACGATTGAAAAGGCCAAGGCTGCCGGCATTCCGATGATCGCGATCAACTCGCTCGATACCGCACCCAAGGGCGAGCGGGTGCCGTATGAAATCGGCATCGGCGCGGACCTTTACCAGTCCGGTGTTGCCGCAGCTCAGCAAGTTCTGGCGGCAAATCCGGGCATCAAGCACGGCGTGGTGCCGAACCACGTGCCGGGCCACGCCGGCCTGGAAGCCATGGCCAAGGGCTTTAACGACACGCTGATTGCTGCCGGCGCCACCTCCGAGACGATCGCCATCGGCACCGATCTTTCGCAGATTGCCGCGACGATTTCGAATTACTTCCTGGCCAACCCGGAAACCGACGCGGTGTTCTGCATGAACGCCGGGGCCTTCTGCTTTGAAACGGTGCTGGACGTCGAGCGCCGCGAGGGACTGACCGACAAGATCTCGAACGTCTCGTTCGACATTTCGCCGGCACTGCTGGACGCCATCGGCACGGGTGAAGCCGTCGCCGGCATCGACCAGCTGATGTATCTGCAGGGCTATCTGCCGACGGTGATCGCCCGCAACTTCCTCGACTATGGCATGATGCCGGACGCCGATATCATCACCGGCCCGGCGATCATCGACAAGTCGAACCTCGACAAGGTCAAGTTCCGCATGATGGAAGCCGGACTGAACTGACCACCGACCTTCCTCCACGGAAGACAAGCCTGCGAAAACCGACCGGGCGGCGAAACTCGCCCGGTCCCTCCCGCGGAGAGGCGCAATGGACGACCTGACCTATGGCAGCCGCGACAAGCGCGGCAACTGGCACCCGAAAGACCGGCTGAAGACCGGGCCGGTCTTTGTATTTCCGCCGCGTCCGCTGGAATTATTGCGCTGGCTGCCGCATTATTTCCTGCCGTGGAACGCGCTATTCATGGCTTCGGCATTGGCATTCTGGCTGTGGCTGACGCCCGATATTGCAACGCTGAAGTCGCTGCAATGGGGCTGGGTTCTGGCGATATTCGCCCGGAATTGCGCCGCCGTGCTGTTGTTCTTCGGGGCTTTCGAACTGCGGCTTTATGTCCGGCGCGCCCAGGGGGCGTCGTTCAAATTCAATGGCAAGTTCCCCGCCGATGGCAGGAGTGAGGTGTTCATGTTTCGTCGGCAGAACACCGACAATATGATCCGCGCCTTTGGATCGGGCGTGCTGATCTGGACCGCCTACGAGGTGCTGATCCTGTGGATTTTCGCCAACGGCTGGGTGCCCTGGCTGAACTTCTCCGACAATTTCTGGTGGCTGCTTGCCATCGGGCTGCTGCTGTCGCTATTTCACGAAGCGCATTTCTTTTCGATCCACCGGCTGATCCATGTGCCAATCCTGTATAAATGGGTGCATT
>JAYTCN010000493.1:0-15200 GCA_043736475.1 Paracoccaceae bacterium | reverse complement strand
GGTACTGGTCGCGGCGGCAGCTTCGTATGCGTTCGGAGCAGTTTGGTATATGGCCTTGGCCAAGCCATGGATGGCCGCAGTCGGGCTTACCAAGGAGACGATAAATGCTTCAGACAAGACTCCGTATATCATCAGCGGAGTCTGTTCCATTCTGGTCGCCGGCATGATGCGGCACATATTCGTCATGAGCGAACTCGATAGCCTCTATGACGGATTGATGGGCGGTTTCGGGCTTGGCTTGCTGATCGCGTCTCCTTGGATCGTTACCAACGTGGCCTTCTCAGGCAAGTCGAGAAACCTGATGTGGATCGACGGCGGCTATGCCACCATCGGCTGCACGATCATGGGCGCTGTCCTGTCATTTTTCCTTTAGTCGATTGTTTCGACCGCGACTTTGTGGAACAACACCGCCTGTAAAAAGCCGGAGGACAGGATGCGCCAAGTCGTGACGTTGATTTTGATGGCGTCGCTGTTGGCGGCGTGCGGATCATATGGCAGCGGAACAAGCCGCTCGACGGCGAGTCTTTACCCCGGCGAAACGCCCGAAATTCGCGCACTTATCGACAAATACTCCGATACTTACGACGTACCCGCACCCCTCATTCACCGTGTTGTCCAGCGCGAAAGCGACTATAACCCCGCCGCCCGCAACGGCCCTTATTACGGCATGATGCAAATCCTGCCGCAGACCGCCGGAACCATGGGCTTTCGCGGTGAGCCGCGCGACTTGCTCAACGCCGACACCAACCTCAAATACGCGGTAAAATACCTGCGTGGCGCCTGGCTTTTGTCTGACGGCAGTTTCGACACGGCGGTGAAATGGTACTCGCAGGGGTATTATTACGAGGCGAAACGGCTCGGGATGCTGGTTGAGACGGGGTTGCGGGGGTAGGCGGGCAGGGGAAAGCTGGTGCATTTTCGGCGACCTGCCATGCAACTGGACCGCGTCGCGCTGCTCGGCGATCAAAGGTTTGCCAGCCCCGGTCGCCGCGAAAGTTGCAAGGACATCGCGGTCAATCGAGCAGCACCCAGAGTAAATCAGGGATAAGCGGGAACCGGTTTTCCCGCCCGATTTGCGCAAAAACAAATGGTGGACCAGTTCGGGCGATTCTGTCATCGCCTGAACTGGTCTAGCGCATGCGTGTCAAAATCGCGTTCTTTCGCCGGCTGATGCTGTATTCCGGATGCCTGCCGACGAACTCATCGGTGGCCAGTCGGCAACCTGAATAGTCGTTGTAATCATCCAGCACGATTGCTGTGCCAGGCGCAGATCGTGCGTGCACCGCAGCCAGACACAGCGCAACCGGGTCGTACCAATCGCAATCCAAATGCGCCAAGGCGATGGGCTGCATCGGAAAAACCTTCAACGTATCTTCGAACAATCCCCGGTGAAGCTGGACCATTTCGCCCGTAACAGGAATATCGTGCCGCCAAAATGCTTGGCAGACCTCGTCAAAAAGATCGTCGTGGTAGCCGTAATACAGATCGGTACCAATGCCAGATGATTGGCCGGATGCGATCACCTCATAGCGCTTTCGCGATATGGCATCGTCCTTGTCCGATGTGGGCGGCGGGATCATGGCAAAAACGTCAAAACCATGAAACGCCCGGTCGGCCCGATGCGCCAGTTTTGCCAAAACAATGCCGGAACCGCCCAGCGCCAGACCGAACTCAACGACACAGCCACCGGTTGCGGCCATCGCTGTTTTCGCCGCCCGTTCAAGTCGTCGCATCTTGCCCGCATTCAAATACGTCAGCCGTTCGCGATAAACTGCCCGCGCATCGGCGCTGGTCAGCCAGCGGTCAATGCGGGTCAGCAAGCGTTGCGGCAAAAACCGTATTCTCAATTTCCAATCGCTTTCTCGCTGAATGTTTCGATCTTTGGTTTAAACGCCATTTCACCCAGCAAAATGCCGCCGTCCACCAAATTCGGTACCACTTGCAAGTCCAGACGCTTAAACCATCCAATCGAATCCGGTCCGCGCGACAAACCGACGGTTGTTGGGGATGAATCCCACCCTACATTTTTTGGTATTTCAATAACTTATGGATAATGCTCCAACCCGAAATGGCCGCTGTAGCCTTGATCCCGCAGCCAATTCATTGTGCCAGCAATGTCGAGATTGCCGGTTCCGGGGCCACGACGGCCGGGGTGGTCGGCGATGTGGACATGGCCGATAAGATTGGTATTGGCACCGATGGAGTCTGCGACCTGCTCTTTGGCGACGGCGGCGTGGTAAATGTCCAGCAACAGGCGAATTTCGGGTCGATCCACCGCCGCAATGATTGGAATGCCGTCAGCAGCGCGTTCGAGAAAACCGTTGCGGGCGTCACTGACCGGTTCCAGCAGCAGCGTGACGCCGCTGCCTTGCAAAACATCGGCAGCTTTGAGCAGACACATCGTCAGCGCGGCTGTTTGCACCTTGCGAGGGGTATCAGGCAAGATGCTGCCGCCTTGCACATACAGAAACGCCGCCCCTAGCCGTTTGGCCACGGCAATAGTTGCAGGCAAGGCTTGCAGGAAGGCTGCATGATTGGCCGGATCGGCCAGTGAAATCATCGGCTCGGCACAAAAGCCGATGACCTTGGTGCCGGTTTCCTTCAATGTGGTTTCAACGGCGTCCAAATCTTTGTTTGACCACAGCCAGAATTCGACAGCCTTGAACCCAGCCGCATGGGCAAGCCGGATACGCTGTGCAAAGTCTTTTGATTTATCGGCAAACAGCATTTCGATACAGGCTGAATAGTAAACATCTTGGTCCAATGATCGTGTCCTTTTCTATTTCTCGAGAACGATTAGCAGGAAATTGCGGAAATCGAGCCAGTCTTTTTTCTAGCTAGGCCCCCGATCTGAACCGAAGCAAAAAACATGTCAGCGGAGTGTTTTTCCGTTCAGCCGCGACGGTGCGGGACGGCGTTTCAACACACACAACGCGAGTGCAGTGCCTGACTGGGCGGGCGCGGCACGGGATGTTTTGAGCATCCGTGCGCTTTTGTGGCAGAGGTTGTGGCTGGCTAGGGTCACGCGCCCCTCGCCAGAGGGAAGGTTAGGGTCGTCATTGCGAATGCTGGGAAGCAATCCAGATGTTGCGCAAATGGATACTTTGGCGCGTGCCGCGCCGCGCAATGACGAAACAAACCCCTCATCTGGCGCTTTCAGCGACGGTACGGGGCGAAGGGAAACGCCCCCACCCTAACCCTCCCCCGCAGAGCGGTGGAGGGAATCCGAATGCTGAAGGGTCCGCCACAATAGCGAACCCTCCAACCACCCGCGCGCAAATTGAATCTGCACGCACCCTGACCGACGCGAAAACCATAATATGGGGGGGACATGTTGTACGGAATTCACGACGGTTATGATTTGGCGCCAACTTCTGTCAGCATCGCCGTGACATCAACTAACCAGAAATTCCCGCAGGATTCAAACCTGAAATAGCGGGCATTCACGTTATTTTATTGAGGATTCGTTAAGAAAGTCAGTACCGGTAGTGCTCGGCCTTGAACGGTCCCTGTGGTGCAACGCCGATATAATCGGCCTGATCCTTGCTCAGTTCGGTCAGGCGCACCCCGATCTTGTCCAGGTGCAGCCGCGCGACTTTTTCATCCAGATGTTTCGGCAGGATATAGACCTTGTTTTCGTATTCCCCGTGTTTGGTCCACAACTCGATCTGCGCCAGTACCTGGTTCGAAAACGACGCCGACATCACGAAAGAAGGATGCCCGGTGGCGTTGCCGAGGTTCAGCAACCGCCCCTCGGACAGCAATATCATCCGGTGGCCATCGGGGAAGGTGACCATATCGACCTGTTCCTTGATGTTGGTCCATTTCTGGTTGCGCAGGGCGGCGACCTGAATCTCGTTGTCGAAATGGCCGATGTTGCCGACAATCGCCATGTCTTTCATCTTGCGCATGTCGTCGAGCCGGATGACATCCTTGTTGCCGGTGGCGGTGATGAAAATATCGGCGGTTTCGACCGCATCTTCCAGCCGCACCACCTCGAACCCGTCCATCGCCGCCTGCAGGGCGCAGATCGGATCGACTTCGGTGACTTTCACCCGGGCCCCGGCACCGCGCAGGCTGGCGGCCGAGCCCTTGCCGACGTCGCCATAGCCCAGAACCACGGCCGTCTTGCCCGCCATCATCGTGTCGGTGGCGCGGCGGATGCCGTCGACCAACGATTCCTTGCAGCCGTATTTGTTGTCAAATTTCGATTTGGTCACCGAGTCGTTGACGTTGATCGCCGGAAACGGCAGCAGGCCCTTTTCCATCAGCTGATAGAGCCGGTGGACGCCGGTCGTGGTTTCCTCCGATACGCCGCGAATGGCATCGCGCTGGGCGGTGAACCAGCCGGGGCTGGCTTTCAGCCGTTTGCGAATCTGGTTGAACAGGCAAACTTCCTCGTCCGAAGCCGGCACGTCGATCAGGCCCTTCTCGCCCGCCTCGACCCGCGCCCCCATCAAAACATACAGCGTCGCGTCGCCGCCGTCGTCGAGGATCATGTTGGCGGTGCCTTCGCCGAACTGGAAAATCCGGTCCGAATAGTCCCAGTATTCCTCCAGCGTCTCGCCCTTGACGGCAAACACTGGCGTGCCTGTCACCGCAATTGCGGCGGCGGCATGGTCTTGGGTCGAGAAGATGTTGCACGAGGCCCAGCGCACATTGGCACCGAGATGCACCAGCGTCTCGATCAATACCGCAGTCTGGATCGTCATGTGCAGCGACCCGGCAATCCGGGCGCCTTTCAGCGGCTTTTTTTCGCCAAACTCGCGACGCAGCGCCATCAGGCCCGGCATTTCGGTTTCGGCTATGTCCATTTCCTTGCGCCCGAAATCGGCGAGGTCGATGTTATTGACCAGATAATCTTTGGGCATTTGTGGCAACTCCTGGACGCATGACCGGAATGAATTCGTCGCGGTCACGTAGCATTGCCGGTCGGGTGCGGCAAGTGTGGCCTGTGGTTTGGCGGGTCCGGGTGGCAGTGGCGGAAAATCAGCCGCCAACGCCATTGGTTTCGCTGAGCAACGGATATTCGGCCCAAGCGTCACCCGACGCCGCGACACAGCTGGTGCCGTCGGCGTTGGTCAGCAGTATGGTCCAGGTTCCGGTCTGGTCCGAAGCCCAGAATTCAACAATTCTCTCGGCGCTTTCCAACCCGGTCAGGCGCAGCCTTTCGTCATAGATGGCTTCCAGCCGGCTGGTGACGACATTGCGGGCGGCACAGGCAACCTGCGCCTGAACCGGCGGCGCTGTGCAGGCCATTCCGAAGACCAGCCCGGCGGAAATAAGACGTTTGAACATGACAACCTCCAGTTTCGATCCCGGAGGCTGCCAGAAGTTCTGCCGCTGGCCTTGCCACGCGGGATCTGCGGCACCCGCTTGAAAAGCCCGGCAACCGCAAACTTTAGATAATTACTCAGGAATAAAATTCAATCTGCTGCCACCGCTGGGCGCAAAACGGCGCTCCATGGCCGCCTCTGGCCACGTTTCGGCGAGCTTGGCCCTAGCCGGCAGCTGGAAACGCCAGTTCGTCGGCCACCATGTTGGAGGCGTCAATGTTCAGGAACCTCAAGCTGGCCCCCAGCCGATCAAGGTCGCGGCGAAGCCCGATCTCGTGCGGCGTCCGCACGTGGTCGGCATGCGCCTTGGCGTCGATGAAGGCCTGGGCGACCACGACCACGTCCGGATCGTCATTGCTGCGCGTCATTTCAAAGAAAATACAGCCCGCCTCTGACCTTGTCGCCGCAGCGAACGCCGGCACCAGCGCCATGAACTCATCACGCATTCCCGGCTTCAACACGATCCAGCCAACGCCGACATCCATTCGTTTTGCCCCGGTTTCGCCGATACTCCGGCCAATTGCGTGCCAGTGATTCTCACATCGATCATAACTTGGTCGCTGCGCTTTGTTGGGAATTCATTGGTGCCGCCAAGGCGTTCATGCAGCAGTTTACTGGCCTCAGGCGCACCAACCGGCGCGAATCGCCTGAATCCGTCCTGATACCAGCAGTTTCGGCGCTTCGAACCAGCGGCTGCGTCGAGCGTCGCTTGACTTGCACCAACAAGTTGACCTTTGAGTAAACAGAATCTGGCGAACAAGGTCGTTGTTGCATGGCTAAACAAACCCGCGCCTGGCAGCGCATGTTGTCCGGCCGAAGGCTCGACCTGCTCGATCCGGCGCCGCTCGATATCGAGATCGAGGACATCGCCCATGGCCTGGCTTTTGTTGCACGCTGGAACGGCCAGACGCGGGGCCAGTTCCCTTATTCAGTCGCCGAACATTCGCTACTGGTTGAACAGATCTTTGGGGCGCTTATCGCTTCCGCCACGCCGAAATGGCGCTTGGCTGCTCTCCTGCACGATGCGCCCGAATATGTGATCGGCGACATGATCTCGCCGGTCAAAGCCGCGGTTGGGCCGGGTTACGCCGAACTTGACCACCGGCTGGCAGCGGCGGTTCATCTGCGTTTCGGGCTGCCTGCAGAAATACCCGCAGTCGTCAAAAAACAAATCAAGCAGGCCGACAGGATTTCTGCCTGGCTCGAGGCAACCCAAATCGCCGGCTTCGCGCAAGCGGAAGCCGACAAACTGTTTGGCAAACCGCATTTCCAGTTTATCACGGTACAATTGGTGCCACTTGCCCCGATGGCAGCAAAGCAGCAGTTCTTGCAGCGACACGCCGATCTGTTGAAGGCGTTCTGACCCTTTTCGACACGGCAATGTCGCCCTATATGATGATCATGCGTCCATATTAGGAATCGACATGCTTGAACTCGGCACAAAATCAACCGCCGTCGCCGATCTCGTCAAAGACGGTTCCGAGGCAACCTTCATGACCGACGTAATCGAAGCGTCCCGCGACGTGCCGGTGATCGTCGACTTTTGGGCGCCATGGTGCGGGCCGTGCAAGACACTTGGACCGGCGATTGAAAAAGCCGTGACAGAGGCAAAAGGCAAAGTGCGCCTCGTCAAGATCGATGTTGATCAAAACCAGCGCATCGCCCAGCAAATGCGCGTGCAGTCGATCCCTGCCGTGTTCGCCTTTCTCGACGGCAAGCCGGTTGATGGATTCGTCGGTGCCCAAACCGGAGCAGCACTAAAGGCCTTCCTTGATCGGGTGATTGCGGCAGGCGGCAATGGCGGGCTGGACGAGGCACTTGATTCCGCCGATGCCATGCTGGCGCAAGGCGCCGTGGCCGACGCTTTCCAGACTTATGCCGCAGTTCTGCAGGAGGATGAAGGAAACCTCCGTGCCGTCGCCGGAATGATCCGCGCCCACCTTGCTTTGGGCGACACCGACCAGGCCCGGGAAATTCTGAACCTGGTGCCAGCCGGCAAAGAAAATGAGGCGCTGATCGCCACCGCCCGAGCGCAATTGGAATTGGCGGAAGCCAGCGTTGGCTTGGGCGAAACGGATGAACTGCGGGCCAAAGTCGAGGCTAGTCCGGGCGATCATCAGGCCCGTCTTGATCTGGCAATTGCGCTGGCGGCTGCCGGTGATTCTGGTGCTGCAATCGACCATTTGCTCGACCTTTTCGGCCGCGATCGCATCTGGAATGACGAGGCCGCAAAAAAGCAGTTGTTCAAGCTGTTCGATTCACTCGGTCCCAAAAGCGCCGAGGCGCAGCGCGGGCGGCGTCAGCTTTCGTCGATGATATTTGTCTGAATGGAACGCATAAAATGAAACGCAGGTTCCGGCTGCAAGACCTGCCAGACAGCATCCCGATCTTCGCTTTGCCCGGGGCACTTCTATTGCCGCGTTCCCGTTTGCCGCTGAACATTTTTGAACCGCGCTATTTGGCGATGGTGGACGATGCCTTGAAAACCGACCATCGGCTGATCGGCATGGTTCAGCCTTTGGCCAACACGCCCGTTAACGCTGTCGCCAGGTTGCAACGGATCGGCTGCGCCGGCCGACTGACCCGATTGATCGAAACCGACGACAATCGTTATTTGATCACCCTGACCGGAATCGTGCGTTTCCGGGTGACCTCTGAGGAGTTGGGCTTCCGGCCTTATGGCACCGGGACGGTCAACTGGACCAGTTTCGAGCGCGACCTTGGCACCAGCGAAGCCGATGGCGAATTTGACCGCCCGAGGTTCATGAGCGTGCTCGAGCGATATTTTCAATCCGCAAAACTGGCGCCGGATTGGGAAAGCCTGAAACAGGCGGATGAGGAACTGTTGATCAACTCGTTGTCGATGCTGTGCCCCTTTGCCCCCGAGGAGAAACAGGCGCTTCTTGAAGCGCCCAGCCTGTTGAACCGGCGCGAAACCCTGATGGCGCTGATGGAGTTCGCCTTGCGGTCGGGCGGCAAGGAAGGCATGCTGCAATGAGTGAACTTGAGCAAGCCACGCAAGAGACGAAAATCGACCGCAAAATGCTCGAAGCTCTGGTCTGCCCGGTTACAAATGGCCCGCTCGAGTACGACGCAAAAGCGGATGAACTGATTTCACGCAGCGCCCGCCTTGCTTTTCCGATACGCGGCGGCGTTCCGGTTCTTCTTGTTGACGAGGCGCGCAAACTTTAGTCAAAAACGAATGTTTCATGGCTTGGCCGCATTCAGGCGGTGAAACAAATGCGTGAAGGTCGCCGCACCAAGAATGGGCACCAGCAAATTCACAACCGGAACGGACATCGGAATCGCCATCAAGACACCTGCCAACCAGATTGTTGTAAAATGGCGTTGCGCCATGTCGCGGGCTGCTTCAATGCCGATCCTCCGGGCCGCGGCCAGCTGGAAAAACTCACGCCCCAACAGGAATCCGTTGACTGCCCAAAACACGAAAGGCGCGAATATCGTGGCGAACATATAGACGATCAGCGCCGCCAGATTGGCCAGCACAACCAGCGCCAGAAACCGAAGCGAATCCGCCAGCGAGTCGAGGAACGGCATCCGGTCAATGGATGGCAGATCCGGATAGTGCCGCATCTCGACGGCTTCGGCGACCTCGTCCAGATAGACACCAACGAAAACCGAAGCGACCGGGAACATCAGGAAAAACGAAAGGGCAACCATTGCGATGATCGCGCCGATCGAAACAAAGGCAGTGCTCATTTCCCAGCCGAAGGGAAGCGTCCAGCTGTCGGGTAAAAGCCAGCCGAGGACCGAACTGAAAGCCACGAAAGTGGCGTAGAGCAGCGCGATGGTCAGGCCGATCGCCCGCCAAAGCACCTTTTGGAATTTTGGATCGCCAAGTTGGACGAAGGCTTTGAAAAAATCTCCAGGTATCATGCCGAAACCCAAGAAACTTTTCGATCCAGATCCGGTCTGGGCCGGTCGGGCGGCGTATTTTCTGATGTGCCGATGACCACGAATCCGGCCACATACTCTTCTGGCAGCAAGGCCAAATTTGACTGCAGGAACACCGAATCTGTCGCCACTGGCCCGCTTTGCCAAGTTGCGGCCCAACCGCTGGCCAAGGCGGCATTAAGAACGCCGAAGCACAAGGCTCCGGCTGAAAAAGTCTGTTCCAGAGCGGGAATTTTCTCGGAGGCGACCGGCGCAGAAATGATGGCGACGATCAGCGGCGCACCGGCAAACAGGGCCGCCGCCTTTGCTGCTGCGTCGCCATCCTTGCCCAAGGAAATCAGCCGAGCCGTTGTTGCTGCCGCGATCCGGTCGAGAGCCGCGCGCTCAAGCACCAGAATTTTCCAGGGCTCAAGCTTGCCGTGGTCAGGCACGCGCGTCGCGGCGGCGAGGATTCTGTTCAATTCCGCGCGCGATGGCGCGGGCGCAGTGATGACCTTGGCCGGGAACGACTGACGGCTGGCAAGGAAGGCAAATGCCTCGGGGTTTGCAACGGGCATCGTGCCTCCTCTTTCGTTCTCTTTTGGGTGTCCCGGCCTTGCCATGTCGGCGCTCGATCCGTTTCTGTCAAGGTCGCACGACATTGCAAGAAGATTTCGCCACCGCAGACGGGCCGCAATAAAAACCGGCATCGCATCACTGGCGTTGAAATCGCGCGTTTCGGGATTGTTGGCTCCTGCCCCGCCCGGGCACGAATGCCCGCCGCCGATCACCCGATACTGCACCAATTAATCAAGTGCCCCTTCGGAATGGGCAATTCGCCCGGTCTGCATGCCATCGTTGGTGACTTGGCCGATGGTTTCTTCTGCCGACACCTGGTCCGCGAAAGCTTTTCCGGCGGTCAGACAGCCATTAACGGATCGCGCGTCACCAAAATTTCACGCGTCAAATCCGCCAAGGCTTTCCTTTGGCATCCGTCAGAATCAAAATTTTCCGGGCGCAACCATTCTGAAAACGCCGCCTTCAAGGCCGGCCAGTCCTTGTCGATCGCGGCAAACCAGGCCGTATCGCGGTTGCGTCCCTTGACCACTGTGGCCTGACGGAAAATTCCTTCATAACTCATGCCGTATCGCTCGGCGGCGCGCCGCGATGGCACGTTCAGCGCATCGCATTTCCATTCAAATCGCCGGTATCCGGCCGCAAACGCCCATTGCATTGTCAGAAAAACCGCCTCGGTTGCTGCTCTGGTTCGCTGCAATCGCGGCGCGAAGCAGAGCCAGCCGATTTCGATGCTTCCCGATATGGGGGTGATGCGCAAATATGACATCACGCCACCCAATTGCCCGGAATTCTTGTTTCGGATCGCAAAAAACAGGGGATCGACGCTGACCGAACTGATCTCCACCCAATTCCGATACGCAGCAATGTCAAACGGCCGGTTGGGAAGATAGTCCCAGATTGCCCCGGTCAGGTCTTCGCTGTTGGCTGCATGCAATTCATCGGCATGATCAGGTTCGAGCGGTTCCAAACGCGCGTAAAATCCTTCCAGCACGTCGCGACCCGGAGCCAGCGGTGGCATCCATCCCGCGACCAGATCACCCTGTTTTGCCAAGATTCCACGATTCCCTTGTTTCAAAAAGCACAAAGGCTCAGCTGGAATGGGAATGCAAGCTCAGGTCAGAAGGCCAACGCCCAAAATACGCCGATGACTGTTTGTGCGACTGCGACCGAATTCAACGATGAGCTGATCGCCCTCGTGCAGGGTTTCTGGCAAGTCAATGCGCGGGTGCGCTGTCAAAACTGACCCGACTTCGTCGAGAACAACCGTGTGGCTCACCCTGCCGACCGCCAGCACGGCACCAGCCGGACCACCCGCCAGCGCGACATTCGCCGATTGGTAAAACAACGTGAATGTTACAGCCGATGCAGACTTCATTGTGCCACCTGAAAGTCAACGCGCGCATCGTCGGCATATCTGCCGAGTCGGTCAATGGCGTTGCATCAGATCGGCTGGAAGCAGCCTATTTGAAATTGAAAAAGCGTTTGATCCGACGCAAAGCTGAATTCCGACTGACCGTGCCTATATGTGATTCTGATCCGGATCAGAAACCAGGAGGCCGCCATGACTGAAACGACCACTCATCCCGACAAGTCTGCGGACAGCAAGAACAAGATTTGGCTGCGCGGGTTGTTCATGGTGATAATTGCCGTGTTTTTCGGTTTTGGCCAGTCGTTGCTGGCACTGCTCGCCGTGGTCCAGTTCTGCTGGGCGCTGTTCGGCGGCGGTCCCAATCCGGCACTGCGCAATTTCGGCGTGTCGCTGGCCGAATGGTTGCGCCAGACCGCCCGGTTCCAGGTATTCGTCAGCGAAGACAAACCGTTCCCTTGGGCCGATTGGCCGAAGGGGGAGTGAGAGGGTTGCGGCTCAGACTTGCGGCGTAACCCTTAACCCCAGTTCCCGCAACTGCACCCCCGTCGGCTCGCTCGGCGCCCCCATCAGCAGGTCTTCCGCCCGCTGGTTCATCGGGAACAGGATCACTTCGCGGATATTGGCCTCGTCGGCCAAGAGCATGACGATGCGGTCGATGCCCGCCGCGTCAGCGATAGCGCGGACGTACGATTCATGTCGGATTGGCGACACATTGAAGAAAATTCGAGGCAAACTATGACCGTTCCAGAATCACTCCACTCGGATACTCTTTTCGTTCCTTGTAAAGTATCAAGTGGCTCGGAAGTTTTGTCGCCTGCCAGCCTGAAGGCAATTGGCCGACAATTGCCGTGAGTATTCCACGCGCGGTATTCGCGGTCCCAGCGGGGATCGCCACATTAGCGTTGGCAAGGTCAGGGTGGGGCTGGCGTTTTCGAGCACCAAAAGTCTCAGCCCGGAAAGTGTATGGGATTTCATCCCTTAGGCATGAAAAATAGTCCGCAGCTGTTTTTCCATTCGGCACAAGTGGTGGCAAGTTCCTATCAATATCAATTGGAAACAACGCATCAAAATGATTTTCTTTGTATTTCGTGGTGTCGCGCTCGCGCCCAGGATCGTTGGAGCCGAAGCCGCTGCCATTCCAAGTCTCAACGTTGTAGTGACCAATTAGCTGTGTTTCGAGATCGATAGCGGTGAACACGAACACCCGGATTGCTCGAAAAGTTAATCGCGCCGAGTCCAAGCCAACGCGATGCTGTATTTTCCGCGCGTGCCGTTGGAGACGCCTGCGCAGGCCCATTTCAGCATCCGTTTTCCCGATATAGGATAGCTTGCCGTCGAGAAATATCTGGTAGACGCCCTGGGCGTCTGGGATCGCGTCCACCTCCGAAGCGCGAAGCGGCGCACCAAGCATTGTTTCGAATGCTTTGACCAAGCTGGTCAGCAATGCGCCAGGCAGGTCAAACTCGAACTCGGAATAACCCGGCGTCATTGCCCCGTTGCCACCTTTTCAAGATTTTTCCGAACATCCTCAGCAACGATTTTGGCCAAGTCAACCGGGACGGCATTCCCAAGCTGGCGCATAGTTTCGGTCCAAGAGCCATGAAAAAGGTAGTTGTCTGGGAAGGTTTGCAGCCGCGCGGCTTCACGCACGGTGAAATAACGCACGCTTCCGTCGGGACGGCGCAACATGTTTTCCCCGCCCGGCACTCCGTGCACACCTGCTTTCAGCGTCTTTGAAGGTTCGTCGAGTGGACTGCCAGTGTGACCCGGGTATACCCTCGCACCGCCCTGAAAACGATGGTTGGGGAAAGCCGCCGCTGCCTCCGGCATAAGCTGGGGATCAGGTAGGTCCGCAATTACGTCTCGAATTGTGCGCCACGGTTTCAAATGCTCCAGCAAGATTTGTTGGGTGGTCAGACCGCCTTGCGCCGCATTCCTTTCCTTTCTGGAAACGGCGTGACGGTCCCAGTATTTGCCTCGTTGGCTCTTTTCTCGCAGGAGCGCAGCGCGGGAGTGCGTTTGTTCCGGGAAGGACCAATTCACCCCCAAATCAGTTCTGAATCCAACGAAGACAACCCTTTCGCGGCGCTGGGGAATCCCATAGTCGGCAGCATTCAGTACCCGAAAGACCACGTTATAGCCCAGGCCGCGCGGCTCGCGCTCGCCGGTATGGCAGCGTTCGAGTCGACCTAGGTGATCCAACCACGACTCGTCGTTTTTTCTTACCAAGTCCGGATGGCTGAGTTGTTGGACTATATACGCCAGGTAACTTGCGAAGCTCGAACGCGTCAGTCCTTTCACGTTCTCGAACACGAAGGCTTTGGGTTTCACATCCCTGACGACCCGAACAACTTCAGGCCACATATCCCGGGCGTCATCGTGCGCTCGATGCCTACCGCCGAGTGAAAATGGCTGGCAGGGCGGGCCACCACTGACGAGCTCGATCTTGCCCTCCAGATTCGAAAATTCAACGTTCCGGACGTCACGCTCAATTGGCGCGGGCCAATGACGCACCGGATTCACGAGGCGAGACTGATTTTCCCGAATTGTGTCGCAGCACCATCGATCCCATTCCACAACCATCGCCGGAGAAAATCCTGCGTTGCTCATGCCGATACCAAGACCACCAGCGCCCGCGAAAAGTTCAATGGATTTCATGTCTGGCCCTCCAACCATTCGCGGATATTGTTCTCCAATTGTTCCATATTGCTTAACTTGCATTCCCATACAACAAAAACCCGCCAGCCTTCCTCGCGTAGGCGGCCCATGTTTCGTTCGTCGCGAACGCGATTTCCTAGGAGCTTGGGTTCCCAAAATTCACGGCGCGTTTTTGGCATCCTGGCGAGCTTGCACAATGGATCGGTATGTTGATGCCAAAAACATCCGTGAACGAACACCGCTGCGCGGTACCGCAGCAACACAATATCGGGTCGACCCGGCAACACAGAATTGTGCAATCGGAACCGATATCCCATGCGATGCAAAAGCCGCCGGACAACCATCTCAGGACCGGTATCCTTTGCGCCGACACGGCGCATTCTTTCGCTCCGGTCCGCCTTTGACAGTGTATCCAAGTTTCAAGCCCCTTGATGGACCACCCGCAGCCCCAGCTCGCGCAGCTGCACATTGGTCGGCTCGCTCGGCGCCCCCATCAGCAGGTCTTCCGCCCGCTGGTTCATCGGGAACAGGATCACTTCGCGGATGTTGGCCTCGTCGGCCAGCAGCATGACGATGCGGTCGATGCCCGCCGCGCAGCCGCCGTGCGGCGGGGCGCCGTATCTGAAGGCGGAGAGCATGCCGCCGAAGCGTTTTTCGACTTCTTCACGGCCATAACCTGCCAGCTCGAACGCCTTGTACATGATCTCCGGCTTGTGGTTGCGGATCGCCCCCGAGATCAGCTCATAGCCGTTGCAGGCGAGGTCGTACTGATACCCGGTCACCGCCAGCGGGTCACCCGCCAGCGCCGCCATGCCGCCTTGCGGCATCGAGAACGGGTTGTGCGAGAAATCGACCTTGCCCTCGGGGGTCAGCTCGTAGAGCGGGAAATCGACGATCCAGGCGAAGGCGAAGGCGTTCTTGTCGGTCAGGCCCAGTTCGTTGCCGATCTCGACCCGCGCCCGCCCGGCGACCGCCTGAAACCTCTCCGGCTTGCCGCCGAGGAAAAACGCCGCGTCGCCAACGCCAAGGCCAAGTTGCCGCCGGATCTCCTCACAGCGTTCTCGGCCAATGTATTTGGCAAGTGGGCCTGCCGCTTCGAAATCTCCAAAGTAAGCAGTCTGAAGGAATTTCGCTTTCTCAAAGTCACTCTGCGCAACTGCTTCAACAATACGATTCATCACGCCCTGAAGCTCTTCAATCGAAGGAGCTGCATGCCTTTCTAGAATGCCCTCAGTAGGCAGACCTTTTACCGCTGCGTTAACTAGTTCGGAGATTACCTCACGAGTTTTCTCTTGGGCAGTCGTGTCATCGCACTTCCGCCAAATGATATGGACCATCCCAGGCAAGCCTTCCTTTTGCGCCCA
>JAYTCN010000492.1:0-2674 GCA_043736475.1 Paracoccaceae bacterium | reverse complement strand
CCTATTCGCCCCGCCAAGGCACCCCGGCGGCGAGGATGCCACCGGTGCACGGCAAGGCGATCAAGGAACGGGCGGCACGGCTGCGCGCAGTTGGCGCGGAACGCGAGCAAATCCACCTGCAGGCCCAGATCGGCCGCCGCCATTCCGTGCTTTGCGAAAGCCCGCGCATGGGCCGGACCGAGGGCTTCACCGAGGTCACTTTCGCTGCGGATCAGCCGGTCGGGCAGATCGTGGCGGCGCGGATTGGCGGGACTGCGGGCCGACAGTTGCTGGCATCATGCTGAAACTCCTCGCCGGTCCGATCTCGCCCTATGCCCGCAAGGTGCTGGTCGTCCTGCACGAGACCGGGCTGATCAACCGCACCGAGGTCGTCGTTACCGCCACCGGCCCGCTGGCTGCTAACCCGATCCCGGGCCAGAACCCGCTCGGCAAAATCCCCTGCCTGGTCACCGAGGATGGCCAGTCGATCTACGACAGCCGGGTGATCTGCGCCTGGCTCGACACCAGACATCCGTTCCCCAAACTGATCCCCGCCGATGACAGCCGCTGGCGCACCCTGACGCTGGAGGCGACCGCCGACGGCATTCTCGATGCCGCGCTGCTGATGGTCTACGAGGTCCGCCTGCGCCCGGCCGACAAGCAATTTCCCGATTGGGTCGAGGCGCAATGGCGCAAGGTCGCCGCGGCGCTGGACGCGCTTGAAAGCGGCTGGATGGAGCATCTCGCAGGCCCGCTCGACCTCGGCCAGATTGCCACCGGCGCGGCGCTGGGCTATCTCGACCTGCGCCATGCGGCAAGAAACTGGCGCGACGGGCGGCCAAAACTGGCGGCCTGGGCGGCCGAATTTGCCAGGCGCCCGTCGATGCTGGCGACGGTGCCGGCGTAGAGCGGGCGAAAGTTTCCGATCCGCAACCGCTTTTGGCGCAATCCTTGCTGCCGGAGTCGCAAGACGGGTTTCGCAATGCGGCGGCAAATGGTTTATGCTGGCGGACAAATGCCCGAAGCGGAGCCGCGTGCCATGTCCGACCCGATCACCTTCATCCTCGACGGCAAGACCGTTGCCGCCGACCCCGGCGAGACCATCTGGCAGGTCGCCAGGCGCGAAGGCACCACCCTCCCGCACCTGTGCCATTCCGCTCAGCCCGGTTACCGTTCCGACGGCAATTGTCGCGCCTGCATCGTCGAGGTCGATGGCGAACGGGTGCTGGCCGCCTCCTGCATCCGCCAACCCAGTCAAGGCATGATCGTCAAAACCCGGTCCGAACGCGCCGATAAAGCCCGCAGGATGGTGATGGAACTGCTGGTCACCGATCAGCCAAAACGCGACGTCGCGCACGACCGCTCCTCGCACCTGTGGGACATGGCCGATATCCAGGGCGTGGTCTCTAGCCGCTTCCCGGCTATCGAAAAACAGCGCGTCCCGCTGCTCGACGATTCGCATGTCGCCATGCGGGTCAATCTCGACGCCTGCATCCATTGCAACCTGTGCGTCCGCGCCTGCCGCGAGGTGCAGGTCAATGACGTGATCGGCATGTCCGGACGCGGCCACGATGCGCGGATTACCTTCGACATGAACGACCCGATGGGCGATTCCACTTGTGTTGCTTGCGGGGAATGCGTGCAAGCCTGCCCGACCGGGGCGCTGATGGCGGCGACCGCTTTGGATGCCAGCGAACACGGCGACAGCCGCGCCTTTGACCGCGAAGTCACTTCGGTCTGCCCGTATTGCGGCGTCGGTTGCCAGCTGTCGTTCAAGATCAAGGACGACAAGATCCTCTGGGTCGACGGTGTCGATGGCCCGGCCAACGAGCAGCGGCTGTGCGTCAAGGGCCGGTTCGGTTTCGACTATGTTTCCCACCCGCATCGCCTGACCAAACCGATGATCCGGCGGGCCGACGCGCCGGCCAAGGGGCTGAACGTCGATCCCGGCAATCCCTGGACCCATTTCCGCGAGGCGAGCTGGGACGAGGCTTTGGACTTCGCCGCCGGTGGCATGGCGCGGCTGCGCGACGAAAAAGGCGGCACGTCGATTGCTGGGTTCGGTTCGGCCAAATGCTCGAACGAGGAAGCCTATCTGTTCCAGAAACTGATCCGCACCGGTTTTGGTCATAACAACGTCGACCATTGCACCCGGCTGTGTCATGCCTCATCGGTTGCCGCCCTGATGGAAAACGTCGGCTCGGCGGCGGTGACTGCCACCTTCAACGAAATCGAGCATGCCGATTGCGCCATCGTCATCGGGGCCAATCCGGTCGAAAACCACCCGGTCGCCGCCACCTATTTCAAGCAATTCGCCAAACGCGGCGGCAAGCTGATCGTCATCGACCCGCGCGGCGTCGGTCTTGGCCGCTATGCCACCCACCGGCTGAAATTCCGCCCCGGCACCGACGTGGCGTTGCTCAACGCCATCATGCAGACCATCGTCGAGGAAGAACTTTACGACCGAAAATATATTGCCGCCCGTACCGAAAACTGGGAGGCGCAGAAGGCGCATCTCGCTGACTTCTCACCCGAGAAAATGGCGGCGATCTGCGGCATCGACGCCGCCACCATCCGCGCCGTCGCCCGCGATTTTGCCACCGCCAAGGCGGGCATGATCTTCTGGGGCATGGGGATTTCCCAGCATATCCACGGCACCGACAATTCGCGCTGCCTGATCTCGCTGGCGCTGATG
>JAYTCN010000491.1:0-2679 GCA_043736475.1 Paracoccaceae bacterium | reverse complement strand
GCATCGCCGCAGATGAGCCGGTGGTTGCCGAGCAGCCAGACATCGCCCGGAACGGATACGGGCGTGTCGGCCACCTCCGGCACGTCGTCGGGATCGGTCAGACCGGCGCTCTTGCCGGCCAGCAGCCGGTCGATGTCGGCAAATCCGATCAGGTCGAGATCGAAGCCGGAGGCATCGAGATCGCGCAGCTCGTCGATCAGCAGCGCCTCGTCCCAGCCAGCGGCAAGGGCCAGCTGATTGTCGGCCAGGAGATAGGCGCGCTTCTCGTCGTCGCTCCAGCCGCGGGCCACCATGACCGGAACTTCCGGGTAATCCAGCACCTTCGCCGCCAGCACCCGGCCGTGGCCGGCGATGATGCCACCGGCTTCGTCGATCAGCACCGGGTTGGTCCAGCCCCATTGCCGCATCGAGGCGGCGATCTGCGCCACCTGGGCCTCGGAATGGGTGCGGGCGTTGCGGGCATGGGGCACCAGCGTGCCGATGGCCCGGCGTTCGACCCGGTCGGCGGGCCAGTCGCGGGAAGCGACCGCAGGTGTGGGTGGCACGGGCGGCGCAGATGTTGTGGCGGATATCCTGGTCATGTTTTCCGCACCCCCATTGCAGAATCTGTGGTCCGGGGAGCCACCTTGCCCCGAAGGACCGGCGCCATTGCCGCCCGATCAGCCAGATTCCGATCCCTTTGAAACCGCGCGACCTTCCGCTGGAAAAACCCGGAAATGTTACGGTTTAAGGTCAACGCAGGACCCCGCTGGTCCCGTGAGCAAATACTGCCAAAGAAATGACCCGCCCCCCTCAAGTATTCGCTCAGCGAGAAAATCTGTTTACTGACACGGGTACTTGGATGAAAGGTCACCAGCAATGGCCCGCCCCCGGCCGCCATGATCAGTGTGGCGAGGGTGGCGGCGAGGATATTTGCGGCAAGGCGGATGCTGCCCTTGAGTATGGCGGTGGCAGACACCGGGACACTGCCTAAGGGCCGCCAGTCGGCTGGTCTTGCCGACCGAGGCGCCGCCAGCGAGACTCTGTTGCTCTTCGGATCTGCGTGATGCATGCGCCTGTCGTCCTTCTGCTCGGGCTATTCGTTCTCCGGTCCTTGCCTGATGGCTACTGAGCAAACAATATCACGCAGCTAAGACATTGTAATCATGACATTAAACGACATTCACTGCCATTCGTGCGCAGCGGGCGACAGGTGTTGTACGCGCGTTCGGAAATGCCGGGCACCAAGCACGCTTTTGCAATGAATCGTCTGCACCGATCGAACGGCTGGTGACTTCGCTGCAAACTCTGTTGGGGTGACGTGAGTGACGCAAGTGACGCATCAAACCGATAAGTCGTTCACGCGCGCGCGTGCGAGCAACTAACGGAAAGTCATGTCACATGCGTCACAAGGGTCACTGAGTTGTCCAGGTTTCGGGGGGGCAGCAGCCAGTTATGTGACGCTGCAATTGACAGGCGGGCAAGAACGGGCGATTGATCTGCCAAAAAAAATGGGGGAGACGTGGGCCACATTCATCTGGGCGTCCTGCCGGCCACGCGGAGATGGCGCGACGTGGTCGAGATGCTGGACGATGGTTCGAGCGCCGGGGACGTGGCCGACGCCAGCGCGGTTGCGGCCGAACTCGACCTGGCGCGCGCCGCGAACGATCCGGTGTTTGTCGAATGCGTGCGCCTGCTGGCCATGATACCGCTAGCTGCCCGCGTGGACGATTTCGGGCGGGCGTTGCGCGATCTCGGCATTCCTGTCGGCACCGACCCCGGAATGATGCAGATCATCACCGGCGCCGGTTCCTGGCTCGATCGCTTCGCCCTCGAACAGGGTGGGCGCTCGGACTTTGGCGAATTGGCCCGACGGGCGCTCCTGTCTACTCTGTCCGGCGACATCGGTGATGTTCTGCCCGGCCTGTTTTCGGCGAGCCCCGCGGATGTCAGTCGCGCGGCGGCAAGGCTGTCCAATCCCCAGCAGTTTTCCCGCTACGCCCGCAATTTCTTCGCGCGCCTGCTTTCCGATACACTGAGTTCCTGGCTGGATCGCAAGCTGTCGACCAGAGTAGGCCCGGGACAGCGCTTTGCCTATCTTGGCGACCGCGCCGACTTCGACGCCAGTTTGCACCAATATTGCCGCGAAGCGACCCGGATCATCGCCGAGTTTTCCGGTGGCTGGTACGGCAAGACAGTTTTCCGCGAAGGCGGGATCGACCGCGACCAGGCGACCAGGTTCGGGGCGGTCGCGTTCAAGAAGATCACCGAGGAACTCAGGCGCAAGCACGATGCGACAGCCTGAAGTCCGCGTCCACATTGATCATGGCGACGGCCGCGCGCCGGGAGAACTGCCGATCCGCATCAACGGACCCGACGCCAATTTCCGGATCGCGACCGACAGGATCGCGGCCAGTGCCGTCAGGCAGGTCGATGATGTGCTGCTCGATCTGCTCGACATAGCGGCTTCGGTCTTCTGCGCCGACGGCTCGGTACCCCGCGGCGGGGCGACGCGACTGCAATTTGGTGCAGGCTGGCGGCGCCGGCTCGGGTTCACCATCCCGGTGCGGGTGCCGGATCTCTGGCAAAGGGGTGACGTTGCCGAAGCCTTGACTGACGCGGTTGGCTTCCTGATGGACGACGACGTCAGTTTCGCCTTCGAGAGCGGCCGCCGTGACGTCGCCGGTGAAGTTTACCTCG
>JAYTCN010000490.1:0-15360 GCA_043736475.1 Paracoccaceae bacterium | reverse complement strand
TGTAGGGCGCGCGGCCGCGGGTGGCGCAGCTTTCGAGCAGGCTTGACTGGAACCAGCCGCGATGTTGGTCGGTGCCTTCCAGATAGAGGTCGGCAAGGCCATCGGTTGACCCATCGGGCCGGTCGCGCAGCACGAAGGCATGGGTCGAGCCGCTATCGAACCAGACATCGAGAATGTCGGTCACCTGTTCCCATTCGGCGGGATCATGGTCATTGCCAAGGAAGCGTTCCTTCGCCCCATCGGCATACCAGGCGTCGGCGCCTTCGGAGCGGAAAGCAGCGCTGATCCGCTGGTTGACGGCGGCGTCACGCAGGATTTCGGCTTTGCCTTCACCCAATCGTTTGACAAAGCAGGTCAGCGGAACCCCCCAGGCGCGCTGGCGCGACAGCACCCAATCCGGCCGCGCCTCGATCATCGAATGCAGGCGGTTGCGCCCCGTCTGCGGGGTCCATTGGACGAGGGTGTCGATGGAGGTGAGCGCCCGTTCCCGGATGGTTTTGCCCCAGGTATCCATCCCGTCATCCAGCGGCTTGTCGATGGCGGCGAACC
Source organism: Paracoccaceae bacterium (assembly GCA_043736475.1). Classification (GTDB taxonomy): domain Bacteria; phylum Pseudomonadota; class Alphaproteobacteria; order Rhodobacterales; family Rhodobacteraceae; genus JANMOK01. Next base: position 14,811 of record JAYTCN010000490.1, on the reverse strand, counting down.
ATTGCGGGGTGTTGCGGTAGATGACCGGGGCCTTGGAGCGCCAGGAATGCGGGTAGGAATGGCTGATTTTCCCGCGTGCCAACAGGGCGCTGGCCTCGATCAGTTTCTCGATGACCGCCGCATTCGCCTTGCCTTCCTTGCCCTTCTGATCGAACACCTGCAGCCCGGCAAAGAAAGGGACATGGGCCGCGAAGGCGGAGTCTTCGAGGATATTGTGGGTCATCGGCAAGTCATGTTTGACCGCGATGGCATAGTCATCGGTGCCGTGCGACGGCGCGGTATGGACAAAACCGGTGCCCACGTCGTCAGTGACATGGTCGGCGGGCAGCAAGGGGACCCCGAAGTCCCATTGCCCCTGTCCGAGCTCAATATCTTTGAAGGGATGGGCGCAGGTCAAGTATTCCAGTTCGGTTTGCGAAACCCCGTGCAGGCGTTCGAAATGTTCGACCCTTGCGGCCTTGAACACTTCGGCGGCGAGGTTGTCCGCCAGCAGCAGCGTTTCGCCAGGGACCGCCCAGTTGTCGGTCGGGGCTTCGACAACGCGATAGAGGCCATAGGCGATTGTCGGGTTGAAACAGATCGCCCGGTTCTGGGGGATGGTCCAGGGTGTGGTGGTCCAGATTACCACTGAGGATTTCAGCAACAATGTGTCGGTTACACGTGCGACGTCGCCCCCGAAAGGGTCTGGTCCATCGTGGATATCTCGTCCAGTTTCTATCACCGGAAACTTCACCCAAACGGACGGACTCGTATGGTCGTGATACTCCACCTCCGCTTCCGCCAGCGCCGTCTTTTCGACCGGCGACCACATCACCGGCTTTGAGCCGAGATACAAAGCGCCGTTCATGACGAACTTCATGAACTCCTCGGCGATCACCGCCTCCGACGTAAAGTCCATCGTCAGATAGGGGGCGTCCCACTTGCCGGTCACCCCCAGCCGCTTGAATTCCTCGCGCTGGACAGCGACCCAGCCTTCGGCGAACTTGCGGCATTCCTGGCGGAAGGCGACGACATCGACATCGTCCTTGTTCAGGCCTTTGGCGCGGTATTGCTCTTCGATCTTCCATTCGATCGGCAGGCCGTGGCAATCCCAGCCCGGCACATAACGCGAATCCTTGCCCATCATCTGCTGCGAACGGACCACCATATCCTTCAATATCTTGTTCAGCGCGTGGCCGATGTGCAGATGGCCGTTGGCATAGGGCGGGCCGTCGTGGAGGACGAAACTGTCGCGGCCCGTCTTTTCCCGCAGCCGGTCATAGACGCCGATCTTTTCCCAGCGCTCCAGCCAGCCCGGTTCGCGCTGCGGCAGGCCGGCGCGCATCGGGAAGGCGGTTTGCGGCAGGAGGATCGTGTCTTTATAGTCGGGCACATCGGCGCACATTTTGGCGTCCTTGAAGCGAATTACGGGAAGGTCATTAGGGGAATGTCGGCGCTGGGTCCAGTCGCCTTGGTCCGGCAGCGTTCAGCGTGCCGGGGCGGTAATTCGCAGGATGGTGCATATCTGCGTCATGCGTGGTGTTTTAGCATCGCCGCAGCGTGCCGTCCAGCCGCGACATCGGCGGGGCTGGCAACCAGACCTGGCATCGCTAACCTCCGCTGATGGGCAATCCGCTTGATATTGGCGTTGTTGGCTGCGGCATTGCCGGGCTGAGTGTGGCGATCCTGCTGCAGCGGCAGAGGCATCGGATCACGATTTTCGACCAGTTCGATGCGCCATTGCCGCTGGGCTCGGGGCTGGTGATCCAGCCGGTCGGCCAGGCGGTGCTGGCCGAGTTGGGGGTGCTGGAGCAGGCATTGGGCCACGGTGCCCGGATCACCCGGATGGTCGGCCGGGTCGCCGGGTCAACCAGGGCGGCGCTCGATGCGCGGTATGGGGGCACCGGAGAAGGCCGGTTCGGCCTCGGCATGCACCGTGCGGCGCTGTTTGACCTGCTGTTGCAACGGGCGCGGCTCGAAGGAACGCAAATGGTTGCGGCGGCCAAAGTCACCGGCGCGCCGCTGGCAGGCCGGCGCATGGTGGCGACGGCGAATGGCCCGACATACGGCCCGTTCGATCTGGTCATCGATGCGGCGGGCGCGAACTCGCCCTTGTCATCGCAACCGGGCAGGCTGCTGGCCTATGGCGCCCTTTGGGCGACGGTCGATTGGCCCGATGGCGTGACCGAGCATACGGCCGAATTGCGCCAGACCTATCGCGCCGCCCGCAACATGCTCGGTGTCCTGCCGATCGGCACGTTGCCGGGTGACCCCTTGCGCAAGTCGGCGATATTCTGGAGCTTGCGACAAGACAGCTTTGCGACGTGGCGCGCGACGCCGCTGGCGGATTGGAAAGCGCAAGTCGTCAGCCTTTGGCCGGAATTCGCGCCGTTTCTGCGCTCGATCAGCTCGCACGACCGGTTGACCATGGCCCGTTACCGCCACGGGCAGTTGCGCTCGCCCATCGAGGAAAGGCTGGTGCATATCGGTGACGCCTGGCACGTCGCCAGCCCGCAACTGGGGCAGGGTGCGAATATGGCGCTGCTGGATGCGCAGGCGCTGGCTCTGGCATTCGAGGGCGGATCGGAAATCGCCGGGGCGCTGGCGCGCTTTCACGCGCTGCGCCGGCGGCATCTGGCCCTGTATCAACTCGCCAGCCGGCTGTTCACGCCGATGTACCAATCCGACAGCCGGATCCTGCCGATCCTGCGCGACCGTATCCTGACGCCGGTATCGGCCTGGCCCTTCGTCCGGCCTGCCATCAGCCGGCTTGTGGCTGGCGATCTTATTCCGCCTTTGGCGTCGCGCGCGCTTCCATCGCCACGAACCAGCGGTTGACCCAGGCGAGGCCGGCCAGCACCAGCCCGAGCACAAGGAACGAGGCCACCCGGATCAGCCCGCTCAGCCCGGCCATGTCGATCAGGAACACCTTGGCCACCGCCAGAGCGACTGCCGCCAGCGCCAGCTTGCGGATCAAGGGCGAGCGTCTGGCATAGGCCAGTGCCAAGAGCCCGGCCGCCAGCAGCAGCATCGCTACCGTGTAGGTATACAGTTCCGGCTGGGACGTGCCGGGCACCGACAGGTCATTGCCGCGCCAGAACCGGCGGATTTCGAAAATGGTGTAGGCGGCGGCCAGAACGGCGGCAACCGAACTGCTGCCAAGTCGCAGCCAATTTGGCAAATGCGGCATTTGCGTTGCCACGATCACCAGTGGCGCCGCCGGCAGCAGATAGCCCAGAAACAGCGAATCGAGCAGATATGGCCCGAATGCACTGCCGCCATATCCGCTGACCGGGTTGCCAAGGGTCAAACTTGCGCCAACCAGTGCCAGACCGCCGATGCCAAAAATCAATGCCAGACCAGTCCGCGCATGGTGCAGCCAGCCGGCTTGAGCCTGGAGCCGATACAATTGGTTTGCCCAGGAAATGAGCCAGATCAAGGCGAACAAGCCGGCAAAGGCATGAGCCGATTCCGAATATGGGGCGCCCAGATAATCGATGAATCGCGCCAGCATCAGCGAAGCGAAAATGCCCGCGAAGCTCCAGACCGCGCTTTCCAGCACCACGACCGCGCCTTCGCGCCGGTGGTGGTCGAGCAAGCGCAGGGCGGCATAGAACAGGCCGATCACACCGAGGAACGACAGGCTGACTTCCCAAAGCGGCGCGTCGAACCCCCAGAACAGCCCGGGGTCGATGGTCAGCCGGTAAGCGGCAACCACGCCGCCGAGCTGGATGAACCAGCCCATGACCCGCAGGTTCCATTTCCGGTCCATCCACGCCGCCGCCACGACCATCACCGCCAGCGCCACCGTCAGCGCGCCCTTGGTCAGGATCATGAACAACGCGAACGAGATCATCGAAAGGGCCGAGAGCGCGAAAAGGGCGAACCGGCGGCGATCCTCGCCATCGCGTGCGGCGCTGCGTTCGGCCAGGAACGTCATGATCGCGGCGACCACGATCAGGTGGAGCGCCCAGTTCCAGTTGCCCAGGACTTCCTTTGGCGCCCAGAGCAGCTCGAGCGTGATCGCCACAACCGGCGCGATCAGGGCTGCGGCACCGGCCCAGATCAACCGGAAGTCGGTCCGCTGCAAGGATCGCCACGCTGCGGCCAATGCGATGATTGATCCGAGGCCGAGCAAAATGGTTGCGGTTCGCGGCGCAGCCATTTCCGGCGGCCGGACATCGATCCAGCCCGATTGCCATGCGGCGAATTCGCTACCGGGCACGCCGGTTTCGATCGCGACCCCGAGCAGGAATGCCAGCACCGGCAGTGCCGCGAAATCCTCGAGGGCCCGCGAGGTGCGCAACCAGAACATTGCCAACGCCAACAGGACGATCTGCGCGGCCACCGACAGCCAATAGGTACCCGGCGTGGCGGAGTGGATCAGCAGGCTGGCCAATACGGCGCCGCCAAAGCCCAATGCCGCCAGACGGACCGGGAAATTCGGCCACGGCAGCTGTTCTGCCTTGCCAAACTGACGCAGCACCGCTTCGGCAATCATGCTGCCCTGCAGATCGGGGATCAGTTTGCGGTCGGGAATGACAACGGCAGCCAGCGCGACAATCATGGCGAAGGCCATGTAGTGCAGCTCGGACCCGACGCCGAGCCAGGTAACGGTGGCACCGATGAAGGCCAGCACCATCGCAAAAGCCGACAGCCAGCCCCAGTGCCGCAGGGTGTCAACCGTGAGGCCGACAACGGCAATCGCGGCGAAATAATAGTTGAGGAAAAAGGCCGACTCGCTCGATCCGCCGATCATGAACGGGGCGATTGTCGACCCCAGAATACCGATGGCCGCCAGCAGCGGCCCGTAGAACCAGCCAATGCCGATGGCAATGGCGCCGACCAGCGCCAAGCCGAAAAACGCCGGACCCGCCCCGATCAGGTTGTACAAGGCATGGGCCGAGAACACGCCGCCAAACAGCGATACCAGCCCGCCTGCAGCCAGGGTGGACGGGATATAGGCAAAGAAATCGTCGGCGCCGTCGCCGCCCTTGCGGCGCATGTATTCGCCGCCGCCGATCAATGCCGCACCCAGGGCCAGCGCGGCCAGAACGCGCATGCGCGGCGTCAGCAGGCCATTGTCGATGCCGTATTGCACCATGAAGACCCCGGCGAGGGCCAGTGATATGGCGGCAATGACATAAACCCAGTGGCCAACAACCCAATCCGAGGTTCTCTTGAAGAAGTCATCGGTGAACACGACCTGGCCCGGCACAGCGGCGTGCCGGCTTTCAGCAACGCTCGGATCGGCGGTTGCCGCAGCGGCTGCGCGTGGAACTTGCCATGGCAGCGGTGCGCGGGCCGGCACAGCCGCGGCGAGCCCGGCCTCGGGTTCGGCGCTGGCGGCAGGCTCGGGCGCGGGCGCGGGGATTTTGGCCTTGCCGCGTTTAGCGGGCGCGGCGGCGGCAAAAGCGGCAAAGTTGCGCCGCAGGGTCGCGAGTTCGGCTTCAAGACCTGCCAGCCGGCTGCCCAGCAGTGTCAGGCGCGAGCCGTGCTTGAAGCTGAAGACAATCAGCAGGATAAAGGCCAGCGGAATGGCCAGGGCGACCAGAATTGCCAGTGCTTCCAGCACGCTTCGCCTCCACCGCCGTTCACTTGCGGCGAGGGTATAGCATCGCCGCAATCATGAATACTGCTACTTCGCGCCGCCAAACAACCCTTTCAGCGCCGAACCGGTGATGGCCGAAACGCCCGGTTTGCGCGCGGCATGAAACGGCATCGGGCGGCAGACCTCCATCGCGGCGATGCCCACCCGCGCCGTCAACGCCCCGTTGATGACGCCTTCGCCAAACCGGCGCGACAGTTTTGCCAGCATGCTGCCACCGGCGACCGAACCGATCATGTCATCGCCCACCGCCACGGCTCCGGTTGCCAGCAGATGGGTGGCCACCGCCCGCAGCAATCGCCACGAGCCGAAAAACCCGGCCCGGCCGCCATAGATTTCGGCGATCTGGCGCACCATGCGCACGTTGGCGACCAGGGCCACGGCGACATCGGCAAAGGCGAGCGGGACGATGGCGGTGACGGCTGCTACCTGACGGCTGGCCGCTTCGACCCGGCGCCGTGCCATCGCATCGAGCGGTTGCAGCAGATGCGTTTCGGCCAGGTCCAGCAGCGCGTCGGCATCAAGAACTTCGGCGGAATGCCGGGCCAGCGACGCCCGGCCCCAGCGCAATTCCTCGCGCCGTGAATAAAGCGCGTCCAGTCGGCGGAGCAGGGCCTGTGCCTCGGCGCGGTCATCGGTGACCCGGATCGCCAGCGCCTGGGATTGCAGCTTGTCGACCCGGCGCAGGCGGGCAAAGGCCATGGATTCGCGCAGCACCATCAGCACCATGGCGGCGCCGATGATGACCAGAAATACGGCGCTTGCCTGCGCGAGAACGACGTTCCGTGCCAGCAGACCGGTGACGAAATCCCAGGTGGAAACCGCGACCATGATCCCGATCAGGCCGACAATCGCGCCCCAGACCAGACGGCTGAACCACGACACCGGCCGGGCAAGTGCCGCCGTCACCGTCAGCATCGCCGATCCCCGCACCGCGATGGCGGCACCGTCCGGAACCGGCGGCGCGTCGTCGGGCGAAGGCAGCGTTATTTGTTCGCCGGCGGGGTCTTCGATCAGCACCGGGCCGCGCCGGTGGTTCATGCTTTGATCCCTTCCCAGACATACATCACGTCGGGTATCCCTTCCTCATTGGCGGCACCGTCTGTCAGCATTTCGACGGTGAAACCTTCGCGTTCATAAAAGCGTCGGGCGGCCCGATTGGCCTGAAATGTCCACAGGTTGAGCCCCGATGGATTGCGGTTGCGGGCGAGGTCGAGGAACTGCCGGCCAAGGCCGCGATTGCGGTGACCGGCGGCCAGATACAGACAGGCGATATAGTCACCTTCCAGCACCAGAAATCCGCCGATGTAACCGGCGACCTCGGCGACAATCATTGTTTCCGCCGCTATTTTTGTCGTCAGGAATGGCGCGTCTTCCCGAGGTTGGCGGCGGGTCTCGAACCAGTAGGTCTCGTCCATCCACGCCCGCATGATGGCGGCGCAGCGCTGCGCGTCACCTGGTTTCGCCGGGCGCAACGTATAGGCCGCGCTCACAGTTTGTCACCGATCAGGAACTGGATGGCCCGGTCAAGCCGGATATGCGGCGGACCCATCCCGGGTTTGACACCGAGTACGGGCGGCAGGAATTCCATCGCGGCATAACCGTCATCCAGCCATTTCGGATCACCCTTTCGCGCCGGGGCCAGCACCTGCGCCGGGTGTTCGGGCAGGTCACCGGGATGCAGCGACGCCGCTTTTCCGGTGCTGGCCAGGGTGCCGCGCACCAGGTCGATATCCTGACCATTGTGCGCGACGGTCTGTTCAACCGTCGCGCGCAGGCTGGCAATGGCCATTGCCAGCGTCCTGGCGCCCTTGAACCGGGCCCGATGTTCGGCGTCGTTCAACAATGCGCGCACCAGCGCCGCCATCCGCGCGTGCTGCTTGTGATGCAGATGATCGGCTTTGGTGGCCGCAAACAGGATACGGTCAACCTTGCGGCCGGCGATCGGGGCCAGCCACGAATTCGCGCCCGGTTTGAAGCAGCCCAGGATATCCGCCATCGCCTGGCGCAGATCCTCGACCGCTTGCGGACCGGAATGCAGGGCACCCAGGGCATCGACCAGCACGATCTGGCGGTCGATCCGGGCGAAATGGTTGCGAAAGAATGGCAGCACGACGACGCGTTTATAGGCCGCAAACCGGCGATCAAATTCGCGCCACAGGCTGCCCGAGCGCGGGTTGGCAGGCTTGGGCAAAGGCGAAAACGTCAGCGCCGGCGAACCAAGCAAATCGCCGGGCATCAGAAACCGCCCCGGCGCCAGAGCCGAAAAACCAGATGCACGGCTTGCCGACAGATAGGCGGTGAAGGTCGCCGCCAGTGCCCTGGCGGCCGGTTCTTCCAGCCGGGCTTCGGCGTCGCAGTTGCTGACCGCTGAAAGCCAGTCGCCAGAAACAGCGCTGCGCGCCGGCATTCGTGCCAGGTCCAGCGCCGAATTTGCCCATTGCTCGTAACTCTGATCCAGCAGGGGCAGGTCAAGCAGCCATTCACCGGGATAGTCAACGATATCGACATGGACGGTTCTCGGGCCGCGCAACCCCGACAACAAACCACCGCTTCTTACCCGCAATGACAGGCGCAATTGGCTGATCGAGCGCGTCGATTGCGGCCAGCGCGGCATCGGGCCGGACAATTCTGCCAGATGCCCTTCGTAGTCAAAACGCGGCACGTGATCGTCGGGCTGCGGTTGCAGGAACGCGGCTTCGACCCGGCCCTCGGACGCAGCCAACAGCTGCGGCATCCTGCCCCGGTTCAGCAAGTTGGCGACCAGCGAGGTGATGAATACCGTCTTGCCAGACCGCGACAGACCGGTGACGCCGAGCCGGATCACCGGCTCGAACAGCAATTCCGAAACACCGCTGCGGGCGTCGTCGATCATGCGCCCGATGCCGCCTGCGATGTCAGCAATCCCGATCAAATGCCCGTCCCTTTGTTCACGAAGCGAGATATATGATGCAAGCCAAGCACTTGATAGGGGCAGCGTCCCGCGCTAGCCAAGGCCGATGTCGCGCTTTGCATTCCTGATCGAATATCATGGTGGCCCTTTCGCCGGGTGGCAGCGCCAGGCCGGGCATCGTTCGGTGCAAGGTGTTATCGAGGCGGCGCTGCGAAAACTGGAACCCGGCAATCCCGGTATCGCCGGCGCCGGGCGGACCGATGCCGGCGTCCATGCAATGCGGCAGGTCGCCCATGCTGATCTTGCCCGCGACTGGGAGCCATTCAGACTGGGCGAGGCGCTGAATTTTCATCTCAAGCCCGATCCGGTCGCGATCCTTGCCGTCGCAAAAGTTGCCGACGATTTTCACGCCCGGTTCTCGGCGGTTTCGCGCCGCTACCTGTTCCGCCTGGTGTCACGCCGGACGCCACTGACCCACGACGAAGGGTTGGTTTGGCGGGTGACGGGTGATCTGGATCTGGCAGCGATGCGCAAGGCCGCCGCGCATTTGCTTGGCAATCACGACTTCACCACCTTCCGGTCATCGATCTGTCAGGCAGCGTCGCCGGTCAGGACCCTCGACGCCATCGATATCGAAGGGATCGGCTATCCCGGCGGGGCCGAGGTTCGGTTCAATGTCAGGGCGCGCTCGTTTTTGCACAATCAGGTGCGCAGCATGGTGGGCACACTGGAACGGGTCGGCGCTGGTGCCTGGCCCGCCGACCGGGTTTTGGATGCGCTGGCGGCCAGGAACCGGGCGGAGTGCGGCCCGGTCGCGCCGCCACAGGGCCTGTATCTGGCCGCTGTCGATTATGAACCGAACCCGTTTGGCACCATTTCGGCGGGCAGGGACTGGTTATGGCAAGGCATCCGCGAATAATTTGCTTGATTGCGCACGCCGCGAGGCGCCGGGCATGTAGCGCAGGCCCCGGCGCGGCCCTCGGCGTATCCGGTTGGGCCGCTGTCCTCAATTCGGCTTCACCATCGTTTCGCGACGCCCGGCAGCCTCAGGTGCCAAAGGATGTGGCGGGGTGCGCGAGGGCGGTGATCACCCCGCGCAATTCGGCCAGTCCCTTCAATCGTCCAACGGTGGGGTAACCCGGCTGGACCCCGCGCTTCTGGTCGTCGTTCAAATCCTGGCCGTGGTCGGGGCGCATCGGAATTTCGGCATCGGCGCGGCCCTGGGCACGGCGGCGCGCCTCTTCGCGCAGGATCGCCGCGATCAGCGCGACCATATCGGTGCTGCCGCCCAGATGGGTTGCTTCGTGGAACGAGCCGGGGAATGCCGCTTCCTTCATATTGTGACCGCCGCGGTCGCCGCTATGATCGGCGGCAACAGGGATGGTGAATTCATGGCCGGATACAAGACGGATTTCGCGGCAACCGCGTCGCGGTTTCACCTGCCCGAAGGGGTGATCTACCTCGACGGCAATTCGCTGGGACCGTTGCCAAAGGCCGCAGTGGCGCGGGCCAGCGCAATGATGCAGGACGAATGGGGCCAGATGCTGATCGGCGGCTGGAACCGGGCCGGATGGGTGGATCAGCCCCGTCGCATCGGCGACAGGATCGCCAGGCTGATCGGTGCCGCAGCGGGCAGCGTCGTTGTCGGCGACACTCTGTCGATCAAGGTCTATCAAGCGCTTGCCGCAGCCTTGGCGCTGAACGCCGGCCGGCGGGTGATTGTTTCCGACAGCGGGAACTTCCCGTCTGATCTTTACATGGCGCAGGGTCTGGTCAAACTGTTGGGCGCGCCCTACCGGCTGAAAGTCGTAGCGCCAGAGCAGGTTGCGGCGGCACTGGACGATGACGTCGCCGTCCTGCTGCTGACCGAGGTCGATTACCGAACCGGCCGCCTGCATGACATGAAGGCCCTTAGCCAAAAAGCCAAATCCAGAGGCATCATCACCGTCTGGGACCTGGCCCATTCCGCCGGGGCCCTGCTGGTCGATCTGACCGGCTGCGACGTCGATTTTGCCGTAGGCTGCACCTACAAATATCTGAATGGCGGCCCCGGTGCCCCGGCTTTCATCTATGGTGCACCCCGGCATGCCGACGGGGCCGAACCAGCGCTGGCGGGCTGGTTCGGCCATGCGGCGCCATTTGCCTTTGAACCGGACTATCGCCCGGCACCCGGGATCGAGCGGATGCGCGTGGGCACGCCGCCGGTCATTGCCATGGCCGTCCTGGAATCGGCACTGGACGTCTGGGATATGGTCGAGATGCAGGACGTTCGGCGCCGATCGTCTGACCTGTCCGACTTGTTCATCGCCGAAGTGGAGCGCGCTTGCCCGGGACTGCACCTCGCCAGTCCGCGCGACAGCACCCGGCGCGGCAGCCAGGTGTCATTCCGGCATCCGAACGCCTATCCGGTGATGCAGGCCCTGATCGCCCGCGGTGTCATCGGTGACGTGCGGGCACCGGACATCCTGCGCTTTGGGATTGCCCCGCTGTACCTGGGCGAATCCGATATCGTCAAAGCGGCGGCAATTCTTGCTGACATCGTCCAAAATGCCAGTTGGGACCGGCCGGAATTCCACCAGCGCGCGGCGGTTACCTGAGCGGGGGTTTAGTCTTCGTCGCCGTCGCGGATGCGCCGTGCCGACCCGTCAAGTTCGCGTCTGCAGGGTCCGGAAGGGCCGCGGTGCGTCCGAATTCTGCAGAAATCAGGTCGGTCGCAGCGCGCCGACGACAACCAGAATCGACGAACAGGACATGGCAATGGCCGCGGTCCGCGGCGTCACAACCCCCGCCATGGCCAGTGGCGCGGCAATCATGTCGTCAACAACAGCCGGAGCAAGGTCTTGCCGGATCAGGGTTCCGGCCCGCACGGCAATGGTCGATGCGAGCGGCAGCGCCAAACCAAGGACTATGGTCTAGTCGCCGGATTCAACGTCGCTGCGCGCCAGCCGCACGCCGCGTTCGTCGCTGATTAACGTGTCGCTTTCGGACAATAATTCATCGACACCGGCAGAACGGATTTCCGCCTTGGCACTGCCTGCTGGCGTCGGCGGCCGGTCCTGGTTCTTGAAATAGATGATCTGTTTCCAGCAGCGGGCGGAATCGTCACCGAGGATCACCAGCAGATCCGCCGTTTGGGCCATGTTCAGCGCGTGAGTCAGCGCCGCTACTTCGTCATGAATGACCGTGATGGCGCTGTCGGCGACACCATTTTTCAACAATCCGTCGCGCAACATGCCCGGTATTTCGCCGACCGCCCGGTTGCGGCGATTGTCATCGGATTTGCAAATGAAATGATCGAAATGCCAAGCGACAATTTTCGTGGCCTCGTAGACGTCTTCGTCGCGCCGGTCTCCGGGCACGGCCAGCACCAGAATGCGGCGGCCCTGGACGTCCAATCGGTCGGCAAGACCGGAAATTGCTGCAAACGCCGCCGGGTTGTGGGCGTAGTCCAGAATGACTTTGAACGGATGTTCGTCAAAAACGTTGGTGCGGCCGGGTGCCTGGAAGAACGTTGAATCAAAAGTGCGCAGTCCATGGCGGATATTGTCGAGGTCAACGCCAAAACTGAAAGCCATGGCGCTTGCAAACATGGCGTTCTGCACGTTGTGCAGCGCCTTGCCTTCCAGCGTGGCCGGGATCAGGTGCGACCACAATACCGGCAAATGCGTGCCTTTGTTGTAGATGGTGATCATGTCGCCGTTCATGCCCTTTTCCAATACCACCGCGCGGCCGCCGGCCTGGATATGCTGCTTGACCAGGGCGTTCCCGGCATTCATCGTGAAATAGCAGATCGTATCGGCGCGGGCGAAATCGGCCATGCGCAGGCAATGGATATCGTCGGTATTGAGGACGACCGTTCCGGTCGCCGATTCGACGACCACGCGTTTGACAACCGCCAGTTCTGCAACGGTGTGAATATTGCCCAACCCAAGGTGGTCGGAGGTGACATTCAGGCAGGCGGCAACGTCGGAGCGCTGATATCCCAATCCGCTGCGCACCAATCCGCCGCGCGCGGTTTCCATGACCGCAAAATCAACCGACGGATCGCGCAGCACCATCTGGGCCGAAGCGGGCCCGGTCATGTCACCTTTCACACTGAGTTTGCCATCGACGTAGACACCGTCGGTCGATGTCATGCCAACGATATGGCCGCAGGACTTCATGATATGGGCGAGCATGCGCGCGGTGGTGGTCTTGCCGTTGGTGCCGGTGATCGCGGCGATCGGTATGCGGGTGCGCGACCCGGCGGGAAACAGCATATCCATCACCTTGCCCGCGGGCAGGTCTCGGTTTGAATTCCCGAACATGGCTTTGCCGGCGAGGCCCGCGTCCCCTCCCGGACCCACGCGCGACGCTCGCACCTAATGCGAGTGGATTGATGTTGAGGTGCGGGCCGACGTTATTGGATCGGCGCGCCTGAGCACGATCCGCCACGCCCCGTCTTCGCGCCGGAAGATCGTGGTCACGCGAAGCGCAAGCGGGGCTAAAGTCGCTGCCCCTCCCACCTTGGCGCGATAGCGCTCGATTTCGATGATTTAGGCGAGAGTCACCGTCCCATATTCGGAGATGCGCTCGAAATCAACGGCTTCGCCATCGCGGTAGTTGGCGGCGGCGCGGTCCATCGTCGCGGCGGCCATCGCCCATCCCTTCCCAGGCGGGCCGAAGGGATTGGCGATGATGGTATCGTCTCTGCGCGAGTAAAGGTTTTTCAAGGGTTCCGGATCGCCGTGCACAAAGGCGGCCAAGGGCGTATGACTCAGTTCAATGAAACGTGTCAGGTCGAGAGCAAGCATCGCATCCTCCAAGGGACGTAGCCAGTGATGATTGTACGCCGGCATAGGCCAGGCAACAATGTTGCCGATGCCCGCGCTGAGCCGCTGAGATCTCGCGGTTCATACAAGCCGCGCCAGCCAGAGCCCGCGCCAATTTCAAACGGAGGCACTGCCGTCGAGACGATCTTCATTTGGCCACTCCACGATGAATTCGGCGCCAGAACGGGCTGACCAGGGCTTTCCCGGCAGCAATCAGTTTTGCCAATTTTGTCTGGCTTCGGGCGGATAGGCCTGCCGACGACTTCAATTATATTGTCGGGACCGATAAAGGCCGCGGTATCTTCATCAATCCCGAGTCCGATCAGAAACGGGTTGTAAGATGACGCGGCAAGCAGCCGACCCAACCGGTTGCGCTGGGTGAAATGCTGGTCGATGATCAAGGCATTGGTCAAGCCCAGCCCCGGCGCCAGGATCACGCTGGCTTCGGCCGGACTGACGCCGCTGTCGCCGCCCGCGACCATGTGCTTGCACATGATTGACGCGCCGGCCGACGTTCCGGCCACGGGAACACCCGCCGCATTCCGCCGCCGGATTTTTTGCGCAATCAGCGTACCACCCAAAATTGCCGAGAGACGCAATTGGTTTCCGCCGGTCAGGAATATTCCGGTGGCCTTGTCGAGCATTTCGGCAAACTGGATATTTTCACAGTCGGCACGCGAGTTGATTGGCAGGAATTCGACCCGACCGGCCCCGATTTTCTGGAAGATGCGCAAATACTCCGCACCGGTGGCTTCGAATTCCGACGCGGTCGGGATGACCACGATATGCGCGTCGGACCCACCCGCAAGTTTGACAAATCGACGATGAATTTTGCTTTCCTTGACCCGGTCCTCACCGCCACCGATCGGAATGATGAAGCCACGAGGCAGATCTTTGGTCACAGGCGCAGGGCACATTCAGACGGTCACCTCCATTCGTCGCGATCCGTGGGCAGGCGGATTGTTCCGGTACGAAACGCACCCTGATCGCACAGCGTGCAGCGTTCAAGGGGTCGATAGGGTGCCCGGACGTAAACATTCCGGCCAGCACCCCTTGTCGCGACCGATGATTGTTGCGTTCCGCCTGGCCACGCAACGAAGGTTTTGGACATTCAGACCCGGCGGCGCATCAAGCGACACTTTTGGCTATGCTGGCGGAAAATCTGCGCTTGCTTTGACCTGCCTATTCACCAGGCGAAAGGCTTGCAATAGTGTGCGACGCCGGAGCCAATGCAGCACCTGCGCGCGGGAAGGATACCAGAGGATGCCGCTGTCGCGCCAATCCCGCGCCAAGATTCCACCGGGAATTTGGGTGTTGGGCCTGGTCAGCATGTTGATGGATACCTCCTCCGAGATGATCCATGCGCTGCTGCCGCTCTATTTGATGACCGGTCTCGGCGCCTCGGCATTGACGATTGGCCTGATCGAGGGGCTGGCCGAAGGGACAGCCTTGATCGTCAGGGTTTTTTCGGGGGTGCTCAGCGACTGGTTTGGCCGGCGCAAGGGATTGGCGCTGTTGGG